>NZ_CP108039.1:4915000-5085000 GCF_036173045.1 Streptomyces sp. NBC_00299 | reverse complement strand
CGGGTGACCAGACCCTCGGCGACCATGCGATCGATGCGGTGGGTCATGGCGGCCGGGGTGAGGCCGAGGCCCTTGGCGAGGTCGCTGGGGCCCATGCAGTAGGGGGCGCCGGAGAGGACGAGGGCCTTGAGGACCTCCCACTCCGCGTTGCTGATGCCGAGGGCGGCGGTCTGGCGGCCATAGGCGACGTTCATGCGGCGGTTCAGACGGGACAGCGCCGAGACGACCTTCTCCACCTGCGGGTCGAGGCCCTGGAACTCGCGCTGGTAGGCGGCGATCTGTTCTTCGAGTGTCGGTTCGCTGATGTCCGGGGTGTCGCCCATGGGCCGAGTATGGCACGGGCTCGCTTGGCGTTGAAGTCCTTCGGTGTGTAGAGTTTAGCTTCGAAGTTTAGGTTCGAAGTCTTCAGATCTGCATCTGAGAGATACGAGAGAGGTGAACGTGACCAGGGCGATGGGCGCAGCGATGCGCCGGATCCACGTGGGCAACGCACTCAGCGCATTCGGGCTCGGTTTCACCGTCCCCTACCTGTACGTCTATGTGGCGCAGGTGCGGGGACTGGGTGCCATGACGGCGGGGCTGGTCCTCGCCGTCTTCGCCGTCGCCGCGCTGGTCGTGCTGCCGTTCGCCGGGCGGGCGATCGTCCGGCGCGGCCCAATGCCGGTGTTGGTCGCCGCCCTGGTCACCGCTGCGCTCGGGGCGCTGAGCCTGGGGCTCGCGGGGAGCGCCGTATCCGTATTGCTGTCGGCGGCCGCACTGGGTGCGGGACAGGCCGTGATGCAGCCTGCGCTCGCGACGATGATCGTCGACTGCTCCACCGCGGAGACCCGGTCCCGGGCGTTCGCGATGCAGTTCTTCCTGCAGAACCTGGGGCTGGGGGTCGGCGGGCTCATCGGTGGGCACCTCGTCGACGCTTCGAGTGTCTCGTCCTTCACTCTGCTGTTCTCGATCGAGGCGGCGATGTTCCTGCTGCTCGTCGTGGTGATGGTGACGGTGCGGATGCCGCGGGCGCCGCGGATCGAGGGGGCGCCGGGGGCCGGGGCGGGCAAGGGGAGCTGGAAGCAGTTGCTCCAGAACCGGGCCATGGTGCAGCTGTCTGTGCTGGGCTTCGTGCTGTTCTTCGCCTGCTACGGGCAGTTCGAGTCGGGGCTCAGTGCGTACGGGGTCGAGGCGGCCGGGGTTTCCACGTCGGCGCTCGGGACCGCGCTTGCGGCCAACACCGCCATGATCGTGGTGGCTCAGTTCGTCGTGCTGAAGTTCGTCGAGCGGCGGCGGCGGTCGCGGGTGATTGCGGCGGTCGGGCTCATCTGGGCCGTCGCGTGGCTCGCGGCGGGGTATGCCGGGCTGGGGCACGGGAGCCAGGAGATGGCTACGGCTGCCTTCATCTCTACGTATGCGTTGTTCGGGCTGGGTGAGGCGATGTTGTCGCCGACCGTTGCTCCGCTGGTGGCTGATCTGGCGCCGGAGGGGATGGCTGGGCAGTACAACTCGGCGTTTGCGCTGGTCAAGCAGCTTGCGTTGGCTGTGGGGCCGGCTGTGGGCGGGCCGATGGGGGCGTCGCTGCATGGGCCGTATGTCGTGACGTTTCTGTTGTTCTCTTTGGGGATCACCTATCTCGCTGTGCGGTTGGGGCGGGAGCTGAGTGCGGTGCAGGATCGGCCGTGGGTGGGGAAGAGTCGGGTGGTGGCGCAGGGGGCAGCGTCGGCTGCGGAGCAGGCTCCGGCGCGCGCTTGAGGGTTTCGCCCCCGCTGCCCCTACCCGTCCCGTACCTGGGGGCTGCCGCCCCCAGACCCCCGCTGTCGGCCCTGAACGGGCCTCATCCTCAAACGCCCCCAGAGGGGGCACCCCCAGACGGGCTGGAATGCCTGGACCGGCTCTAGGGCTCAGGGTCTCTGTGTGTCCAAGGCCGTCTTCGGCAGTACGAACTCGCACCACACCGCCTTGCCGCCGCCCGGTGTCCGTCGTGAGCCCCAGCCGGAGGCGATCGTTGCGACGATGGCGATTCCTCGGCCCGATTCGTCGGCCGGCTCTGCTCGGCGGCGTCTGGGGAGGTGGTCGTCGCCGTCCGTCACCTCGATGATCAGGCGGCGGTCGGTGCGGCGGAGGCGGAGGCGCATGGGCGGGGTGCCGTGCTGGAGGGAGTTGGCGACGAGTTCGCTGGCCGCCAGGACGCCCAGGTCGTGGAGGTCGGGCGGGAAGCGCCAGCTGGTCAGGACGCCGGAGGCGAAAGCACGCGCGCGGGGGGCCGCTTCGATGCCGCCGAGGAGTTCCAGGGCGGCGTTGCGGAAGAGGTCGCCGTCGGGGCCCGTGCGGGCCGGGTGCTGGAGGACCAGGACCGCCACGTCGTCGTCGTGGTCCGCTGTGACGCCTGCGCTTCGGACGAGGCGGTCGCAGACAACTTGGGGGGTGCCCGTCGCGCCGGCCAGGGCGCGTTCCAGGGAGGCGATTCCCTCGTCGAGGTCCTCGTCCCGGCGTTCCACCAGGCCGTCGGTGTAGAGGACCGCGGTCGAGCCCGGGCTCAGGGGGATCGAGCCGGACGCGTGCATCCAGCCGCCCGTGCCGAGGGGCGGGCCGGTGGGTTCGTCGGCGCGTTGGACTGCGCCGTTCTCGTCCCGGACGAGGATGGGGAGGTGGCCGGCCGACGCGTAGATCAGGCGGCCCTCGTTCGGGTCGTGGATGGCGTAGACGCAGGTGGCGATCTGGTTGGCGTCGATTTCCGTTGCCAGGCCGTCCAGGAGCTGGAGCACCTCGTGCGGGGGGAGGTCCAGGCGGGCGTAGGCCCTCACCGCCGTACGGAGTTGGCCCATCACCGCTGCTGCACGGACTCCTCTGCCCATGACGTCGCCGATGACCAGGGCCGTGCGGCCGCCGCCGAGGGTGATCACGTCGTACCAGTCGCCGCCCACCGCGGCCTCGGTGCCGCCCGGGTGGTAGGTGGCGGCGATGCGCAGGTCGTCCGGTTCCTCCAGCTCTTGCGGGAGGAGCGAGCGCTGGAGGGTGACGGCCGTTTCGCGTTGGCGGCGTTCGCTGGCGCGGAGGCGTTCGGCGGCTTCCGCGTGGTCGGTGACGTCGGTGGCGAAGACGAGGACTCCACCGTCTCCCTCGGTCACGGGCGTGCAGGTGAAGGTGTAGGAGCGGCCGTCGGGTGCCTTGCGGGACTTGAGGGTGCGGGGCTTGCCGCTGCGCAGGACCTGGTCGAGGAGCGGGAGCAGGCCCAGTTCGGCGAGCTCGGGGAGGGCCTCGCGGGCCGGTTCGCCCGGGGGGCGTACGCCGAAGGCCGTGGCATAGGTGTCGTTGACGTACGCGAGGCGGTGATCGGGGCCGTGGACGAGGGCGACCAGGGCCGGGACACGGTCCAGGACCTCTCGGACCGGCAGCTCGTCCACGGCGGGGATCGGCCTGGCCTCGTCGGTGAGGTGTTCGGCGCGGGCCGCGGGTACGGCGCCCGGGCCCTCTCCTCGGCGGTCCTGGGCGACCGCCGCCGCGGGTTCGGTCCGCGCTGCGGCGCGGCGCTGCGTTCCGGGGAGCCGGGCGCTCCAGCGCGTGAAGTTCACGAATCCTTGCCTCGTGTCGTCGTCTTCGGCCAGCTCCGGACCCGGCCGGGGGTCTGTGGGGTGACGCCCCGGGGTTGCGGCACAGTGGGGAGAGCCTTGTGGTCGGGATCGGTTCGGGGATCAGTCTGGCAGTGCGGCCGACCTGGCCGACACCCGTCTGACGCCTGCCCGGTCGGTGGAGTTCCTGGGTCCGGTCAGGACGACCCCTTCGGGTCGTCTTCCGGGTTGAGGGGATGCTTTCCACCGGCCGCGAGTTCGAACTCCGCACGGGGATGTTCGAGTGAACCGAGGGAGACGACCTCCCTCTTGAAGAGCCCTGAGAGGGTCCATTCGGCCAGGACTCGGGCCTTGCGGTTGAAGGTCGGAACCCTGCTGAGGTGGTAGACGCGGTGCATGAACCAGGCAGGGTAGCCCTTGAGCTTGCGCCCGTAGACCTGTGCGACACCCTTGTGGAATCCGAGGGAGGCGACCGAACCGGCGTATTTGTGGGCGTAGGTCTCCAGCGGTTCGCCGCGCAAGGTGTGCGCGATGTTGTCGCCGAGCACCTTGGCCTGGCGCAGGGCGTGCTGCGCGTTGGGGGCGCACTCCGTGCCGGGTTCGGCTGCGGTGACGTCGGGGACTGCGGCGGCGTCGCCTGCGGCCCACGCGTGCGTGGTGCCCTCGATCGTCAGCTCGGGGGTGCCCTTCAGCCTGCCGCGCTCATTAAGTGGCAGGTCGGTCGCGGCGAGGATCGGGTGCGGCTTGACGCCGGCCGTCCAGACGACCGTACGGGTCGGGAAGCGGGCGCCGTCGCTGAGGACGGCGACGCGGTCCGCGCAGGACTCCAGGCGGGTGTGCAGGCGTACGTCGATGTTGCGGCGGCGCAGTTCGGTGACGGTGTAGCGGCCCATGTCCTCGCCGACCTCGGGCAGGATGCGGTCCGAGGCCTCGACGAGGATCCACTTCATGTCCTCGGGGCTGACGTTGTGGTAGTAGCGCGTGGCGTAGCGGGCCATGTCCTCGAGTTCGCCGAGCGCCTCGACGCCGGCGTAGCCGCCGCCGACGAAGACGAAGGTGAGGGCCGCGTCGCGGATTGCGGGGTCGCGGGTGGAGGAGGCGATGTCCATCTGCTCGATGACGTGGTTGCGCAGGCCGATGGCCTCTTCGACGGTCTTGAAGCCGATGGCGTGATCGGCGAGACCGGGGATGGGGAGGGTGCGCGCGATGGAGCCGGGGGCGAGGACGAGCTCGTCGTAGGAGAGCTGTTCGCTGCCCGTGCCCTCCTCCTCGGAGGCGAGGGTGGTGAGGGTCGCGGTGCGTTTGGCGTGGTCGATGGCGGTGGCCTCGCCGATGATGACCCGGCACCGGGGCAGAACGCGGCGCAGCGGTACGACCACATGGCGCGGGGAGATCAAGCCGGCCGCCGCTTCGGGGAGGAATGGCTGATACGTCATGTACGGGTCGGGAGTGACAACCGTGATCTCGGCTTGGCCCCGGCCGAGTTCCGGTTGCAGTCTCCGCTGGAGACGCAGGGCCGTGTACATCCCGACGTAGCCGCCGCCGACAACGAGAATGCGCGCACGTTCCTTCACCATCCCATGACGCACCCGGCGCTTGCGTTTGTCCACAGGCTCGACCATTTGTGTGACCGGAGATCGTCGGCGCCACGATTTGGCCGAATTGCCGGAGTGCGGGGAAGATCCGCAGGTCAGCGGGTGCGTGCCGGGGGATCACAGGTGGCGCAATCGGGACGTAAACGACTCGTACTCCGATCGAGGGGCGCTCCGTGCGGAACCTGCCCCTTCTGAATTGACTCCCTCTCAACTATGTTCGTGTGTCGACGGGGTGTAGGGGGATGCGCTCATCGGGTCCGTGAGTCACACGGAACGGACTCGTTGTCCGGGCTTGTTCCGCGACGCTCCGGCTTTGAAATGACGGGGAGTCTCCGGGGGGAGACGTCATTACCGGGGGATCGCTTATGCATGTTCAGGATTCTCGATGGTCTTCCGCATCCACCATCACACCGGGTGGCGGAGTGGGCGGCACGATGAGCGCGGCTGCGAGCAACGGACGCGGGGACGCGTCCCGTACGACGCCGCTGCGCGTGGACGCACAGCGCAATCTGGAGCACGTGCTGCGTGCGGCGCGTGAGGTCTTCGGCGAGCTGGGGTACGGCGCGCCGATGGAGGACGTGGCGCGACGCGCGCGGGTCGGCGTCGGGACGGTGTACCGGCGCTTCCCGAGCAAGGACGTCCTGGTCCGGCGGATAGCCGAGGAGGAGACCTCCCGGCTGACCGACCAGGCACGCGCGGCGCTCGGTCAGGAGGACGAGCCGTGGTCGGCGCTCTCGCGCTTCCTGCGCACCTCTGTGGCCTCCGGCGCGGGCCGGCTGCTGCCGCCGCAAGTGCTGCGGGTCGGGGTCGCCGAGGACGGTACGTCGCCCGACGAGGCCCGGGTGCCGCAGCAGCGGATGCAGCCGGGCATCGGAGAACTGCGGCTGGTGCCCGAGCATCCTCCGGCGGTTCCGGTCGACCCGGTGGACGACGCGGGCGCTGCGGCGCTGCTCGACGTGGTGGGCCAGCTCGTGGAGCGGGCGCGCGCGGCGGGCGAGCTGCGGGCCGACGTGTCGGTGTCGGACGTCCTGCTGGTGATCGCGACGGCGGCGCCCTCGCTGCCGGATGCGGCGCAGCAGGCGGCGGCCTCGGCGCGGCTGCTGGACATCCTGCTGGAGGGGTTGCGGTCCCGGCCTCAGGCGTGAGTCAGGCCCCAGGCGTGAGTCGGGCCCCAGGCATGAGTCTGGCCCCAGCGTGAGCCGGGCCTCAGGCCTGAGTCGGCCGATGCGGCGACCGTGACCGCGAAGGGTGACTTCGAAGGAGTTACTTCGAAGGGGTGAGCGTTCGAGAGAGGTGTCTGCGAGGCGGGGTGCTGTGCCGCCCTCGCCTCGAACACCACTGTGGTGAGCGCTGGTTGCGTTGCGTCTTCCCCGTAGGGGCGAGGGCCATTGATGCGTCGCGGTAAGTCCCCACGGACGGGTGGATGTCCGTACGCGTGGGTCCTGACCAAAAGCCAATATGGCACCCTGACCCGGTGTCCAGGACTGGTAGAGCTGGCGGCGGGGGCTTTCCGCGATGAGCGTTGACGGGTGGGACGAGTCACGCGGTGACGGTGACTCGGCGACTCCGCAGGTGCCGAATCAGGGCGGACGGGCGGACCTCCCGCCGGGCAGCGACCCCGTGGAGGGGCGTCCACAGGCCCGCGCGGAAGGCAGCGTCCCGGCCCAGCGCGACCGGCGTGAGGACAGCGTGCTGCCTCCGCCGCGCGAGCTGCCGTCCGACCTGCCGGCGCGCGAACTGCCACCGTCGGACGCCGACCTGATCGGTCGGATGCGCTCCGGTGACGACACCGCCTATGAGGAGCTGTACCGGCGCCACGCGGGAGCGGTGCGCCGGTACGCGCGCACGTGCTGTCGCGACGCCCACACCGCGGACGACCTCACCGCCGAGGTGTTCGCCCGCATGCTCCAGGCCGTACGCCGAGGATCCGGCCCCGAACACGCCGTGCGCGCCTATCTGCTCACCTCGATCCGGCGTGCCGCCGCGGACTGGACGAAGTCGGTGCGGCGGGAGCAACTGGTCGACGACTTCGCGGTGTTCGCCGCTCAGTCCACGCGGGTCGCCGAGGTGTCCGACGACGACACGCTCGACCTGGGCGCGGACGTGCGGGCGATGCACGAGGCCGAGCAGTCCATGGCCATGCAGGCCTTCCGGTCGCTGCCGGAGCGCTGGCAGGCCGTGCTGTGGCACACCGAGGTGGAGGACGAGTCGCCGAGCGAGGTCGCCACGCTCTTCGGGCTCGATGCCAACGGCACGCGCGTGCTCGCCAGCCGCGCCCGCGAGGGGCTCAAGCAGGCCTACCTCCAAGCTCACGTCAGCGCCAGCCTCGCCAGCGACGAGGAGTGCGCCCGCCATGCCGACCGGCTCGGCGCCTACGCCCGCGGCAGCCTGCGCACCCGCGCCGAGCGGGGCATGCGCAAGCACCTGGAGGAGTGCGCCAAGTGCCGTCTGGCCGCGGGCCAGATCAAGGAAGTCGCCGGTGGTATCCCGGCCGTCGTGCCGGTCGCGGTCATCGGCTGGTTCGGCGCCGCCGGGTACGCCAAGGCGGCCGGGCTCATCGCCGGTGGCGCAGGGGCGGGTGCGGCCGGCGCGGCTGGGGCTGCCTCCGCGGCGGGCGGCGGTTCGTCCGGCGGGGCGAGTTCCGGGGGCGGTGCTGCGGCCTCCGAAGGACTGGGCGCGCCGGTGAAGGCCGGGATCGCGGCGGGTGTGGTCGCCGTGGGCGTGGTGGCGGCGATCGTGCTCGCGCTCGCCGGCAACGAGACGCCTGCCGACAGGCAGGACGCCAAGCAACCCCCGGTGCCCTCCCCCATCGTCGAGGAGACACCGACGCCCAAGCCGCCGCAGCGGACGGAGCCTTCGGAGAAGGAGCCCGCCCCGCAATCGCCGGCGATCGTCCCGGCCGACCATCCCGAGGCGACCCCGACACCGGCCTCGCCACCCACCCCCACGCCCAGCCCGACGCCCACGCCCTCCCCGACGCCGACTCCGACACCCACACCGACGCCGACACCCACTCCGCCGCCCCCGCCCGCGCCTGTCGACTACCAGTGGAGCGAGCTGTCGTACGACATCACCGGCGACGGCACCGAACCCGAGATGCGGATCGGTGAGAGCAGCTGGGTGTGGCAGCGGCACGGCGTGTCGATCGGCGACGAGCGGTACGCGAACGGCGTCACCGTGCACGGCCGGTCCTCCGTCACCATCGACCTCAACCGGGAGTGCTCCGCCTACACGGCGATGGCAGGCGTCGACGACTCGACTCTGGGGCTGGGCAAGTTCACTTTCTCGGTGTACGCCGACGGCGTCCGGTTGTGGCGGTCCGCAGTGATCGAGGGCGGGGACCCGGCCGTGCCCGTCCATGTGAACCTCGCCGGGCGGGAGACCGTCCGGCTGGTGGTCGAGCCGCACGGCACCTTCGACACCCTGCTGCCGGCGGACTGGGCGGAGTCGAAGTTCAGCTGCGTGTAGGGGCGTTCCGCTGGAGGTTCTGAGCTTGGCTTACGGCGCCTGCTCTGCAGGGAACTGGAGGCCGCGTACGGCCCGGTCGAGGTCGAACAGGACGTCGTCGTGGGTGAGGGCGGCGCCCCGGGTGTACTCGGCGGTGAAGCGGTCAGCGCCCAGGGCGGTGCGGGCGGTGGTCTCGGCCCGCTCGGCGTGCGCGCGCTCGGGCATGAGGCGTGGATTGCCGCGGCGCCAGTGCTCCGAGGCGGCGAGCAGCCGGACCGCGCGCGGGTGGTCACCGAGGCGGGTCAGCAGGTCCGCGGCGGCGTCCGTGAGAGTTTCCGTGATCTGGTTGGCACAGCGCTTCTCCACGGCCAGGCGCAGAGCGTCGACCAGCCGCGGCAGACCATGCTCCGGGCCCGACTCCGCCGTCACCGTCATGGCGTCGACCGCGTTCAGACCCACAACGAACTGGGGCGGTGGTGTGGCGCGCTCGGTTTGCACGCGTGCCGCCTCGCACATCTCGCGCGCACGGGCGGTGTCCTTGTCGTCCAGGGCGATCTGGGCGCGCATCAGCAGGACGAACGCCCGTGAGTCCGCCACGCCGTATCGGTCGGCCACGGCGCCGGCCTCGTCCAGCAACGTCAACGCGGCCGTACGGTCACCCGAGCGGTAGGCGATCTCGGCCAGCCGGGCGATGAGGCCAGGGGTCTCGGTGTACGCACCCACCTCGTGGGCCAGGCGCAGCGCCTCCTCGTACTCGCCCCTGGCCTCCTCGAAGCGACCGCGCACCGTGGCCGTCTCGCCTGCCGCGCTGCACACCTGGGCCCGCATCCAGCGGTCGCCGACCCGTCGGCTGAGGATCCGCAGCGCCGCGAGGTCGTCGTCGACGTAGGCCAGGCCGCCCTGTGAGTCGACGAGCATGTGCGTGCGGAACATCAGGATGCAGCCGACCTCCCAGTCACCGCCGTACGTCCGGCAGTTGGCCAGCGAGGCATCCATGACGGGACGGGTGTTCGCCGTGTCGTCCAGGATGTAGTGGGTCAACGGCCAGACCATGCCCGGGATGCGGGCCGCCTCCGGGCCGCCCCGCGCGAAGTGGGCCTGCACACGCTCGATGTACCGCCTGCGTCGCTCGTCCTGCCAGTGCTCCACCGGTTCGAACTCGATGGCGAGGAACAGATGCAGCATGCGCAGGCTCATCCGTGGCACGTGCCTCGGGTGGTGCGCCTGTTCGACCGGGGCGGTGAGGAGGGCGTCCAGCGGGGCGGCGGTGGGAGTGGTGGGACGGGCAGCGGGCGGGGCGGCTGGAGGGGGAACCGGAGGGGCAGCTGGAGGGGGAACTGGAGGGGTCGTTGGAGGTGCGCCCGGGACTGAGGCGTCCAGGGTCGCGGACAGGCGCAGAATCCGTTCGACCCAGGCCGCGCCCTCGACGCGGTAGTTGCGCAGCCACCAGAACCAGCTCATGGCGAGGGCGATGGCTGTGGCATCCGGTTCGTCGCCTGCTGTGAGGGCGTGGTCGAGGGCCGCGCGGATGTTGTCCAGTTCGGTCTCCAGGCGGGAGACCCACGGGAGTTGACCGGCGGACCGCAGCAGCGGGTCGGCCTTCTGCACGAGGGCGCGCACCCACGCGCGGTGCCGGCGCTCGGCCGCGAGGCGTAGCTCGGGGAGCTCGGCGGCGCGCTCGACTGCGTACTCGTGGATGGTCTCCAGCATGCGGTACCGCATGCCGCCGGAGCCGGCCCGCTCGCACGGGGTGGCCACGATCAGGGACTTGTCGACCAGTGCGCCGATGAGGTCCGCGACCGGGCCGGTGCACACGGCTTCCGCCGCCTCCAGGTCCCAGCCGCCCGCGAAGACGGACACCTCGCGCAGTACCGTCCGCTCCCGCTCGTCGAGCAGCTCCCAGGACCAGTCGACGACGGCGCGCAGGGTCTGCTGGCGGGGCAGGACCGTACGGCTTCCGGAGGTGAGGAGGCGGAAGCGGTCGTCGAGGCGGTCGGCGATCTGGCGGGGACTGAGCAGCCGTAGCCGGGCCGCCGCCAGCTCGATGGCGAGGGGCAGTCCGTCGAGGCGACGGCAGATCTCCGCGACGGCCTCCTGGTCGCGCCGGTCGCGCAGCACGGCCTCGGCGTCGGGGCGGACGGCCGCGGCGCGCTCCGCGAAGAGGCGGTGCGCCTGGTCGGGGAGCAGGGGTTCGATCGGACGGACCAACTCGCCGGGAACGCCCATGGGTTCACGGCTGGTGGCGAGGATCGTGAGGCCCGGGCAGCGGGTGAGGAGGGTCTCGGCGAGGGTGGCGGCTTCGCCGATGACATGTTCGCAGTTGTCAAGGATCAGGAGTTGGCTGCGCGGGGCGCAGTACTCGATCAGCAGGGCGACCGGGTCGTCCTGCTGGGCCGTGAGCTCGTTGGTCATGAGCACGGTCTCGCGCAGCCCGAGCGCGTTGACCACCGCGCCGGGCACCGCCTCCGGCCGGTCGAGCGGGGCGAGCTCGACGAGCCATGCCTGGGGGAGGCCGGCGGCGGCTTCCTCGGCGAGGCGGGTCTTTCCAGAGCCGCCCGGTCCGGTGAGTGTGACCAGTCGGGCCCTGTGCAATTCGGAACGGATGGAGTCGAGTTCGAGTTCCCGGCCCACGAAAGAGGTGAGGCGGGGGCGGAGGTTGCTGGTGCGTTCGGGAGGGCGGATTGGGGGTGGGGGTGGGGGTTGTGGGGAGGCTATGTGGGGGGTGGGTTGCGGCTGGGGGCTCGCCCTCAGTTCAGGAGTCGCCCGCGTCAACAGTTCGGTGTGCAGGGCGCGGAGTTCCGGGCCGGGGTCGGTGCCGAGGCCGTCGGCCAGGGAGCGGCGGGCGGTTTCGTATGCCGCGAGGGCGTCAGCGGGGCGGCCCGTGTCACGCAGGGCGCGGATGAGGAGGGCGTGCAGCGGTTCGTCGTACGGGTGCGCCGCGGTCAGTTCCTTCAGGTCGGGTATCGCGTGCAGGCCCCGGCCCAGTCGCAGGTCCGCCTCGAGACGCGCGCGGGTCGCCTCCACGCGCAGCGCCTCCGTGCGGCTGGCGGCAGTGCCGCGGTCCGGGAGGTCGGCAAGGGCCGGGCCGCGCCACAGGGCGAGGGCGCTGCCGAGGGTCTGGGCGGCGGTGGACGGGTCGCCGTCGGTCAGGGCGGAGGTGCCCTGGTGTACGAGGCGTTCGAAGTCGAAGAGGTCCACGACGTCCTGCGTCGCCGTGAGCCGGTAACCGCCGGGCGCGGAGGTGACGGTGTCCTTGCCGAGGGTGCGGCGCAGGCGGGCGATCAGGGCCTGGAGGGCGGCGGGGGCGTCCTGGGGCGGGTCGTCGGCCCAGACCTCGTCGATCAGGGTGTCGGGGGTGGTTACGCGGCCGGGGCGGAGGGCGAGGGCCGTCAGGAGGGCTCGGAGGCGGGGGCCGCCCACGGGTACGACGGTGCCCTGGTCGTCCTCGGCCTGGGTGACGCCCAGGATTCTGTACCGCACCGGGTCATTGTCCCCGGGGTGGGTGGTGGGGGCGTGGGTTTGGCTTGTGGCGGGTGTCGTGGGTGCGGTGGTCCCTTCGGTGCGCGCGGGTGAGTCCTCGCCCCCCGCCGCCCCTACCCGTCCCGTCCCGTCCTCCAGGGGCTCCGCCACGCGCCCTCGCCCCCCACACCCTCGCCCCTAAACCGGCCGAACTCCCGCCCCCGCCCCCAACGCCCCCCGCTGCGGCTTGATCCCCTCCGGTACCGCCCGTTGCCGGGCCGGTGTTCCCGTCCAGCAGGTGCCTCGGCGGGCCAGCAGGCGGCGTAGCCATAGCTCCAGGGAGACCAGGTCCGCCAGGCCGTCCAGGGGTAGTGGCTCGCCCTCGGCGGCGGCGCGGAGGGCCTTGCGGACCACTCGGGCCTCCACCAGGCCCGCCTGGGCCAGTAGAGGGGTGCCGAACAGGGTCATCAGGGAGTCGGCCGAGACCCGTAGGCCCGTCCTTGCGGCCACGGCCGCCGACGCGTGGGACGGGGCGCCCCAGCCGGGTGGGAGGTCGGCCACTCCGGCGCCCTCCAGGACCGTACGCAGGATCGCTGCGCGGGCGCCGGGCTGGACGCGCAGGGCCTCCGGGAGGGCCCGGCAGGCGCGGACGACCTGGTTGTCGAGGAACGGGGCGTGCAGGCGTTGGAAGCGGATCTCGGCGGCTTGTTCCAGGACGCGCAGGTCGGCCGAGTGGCGGGCCAGTGCCGCACGCGCGCGGTAGTCGCCGGGGCGTTGGCCGGGGCCCACGCCGTTGCGGCTCGTCGCCGCTTGCAGGCGAACCGATACTTCAGCCAGGGCCTCGCCGGTCAGCCAGCGTGCCGCCGGGCCCGGTCTGGCCCAGGTGAGCGCGGCGAGCGATGCCCCTACGGCACCTCCGGGTTCGTCGAAGCGGCGGTCCATCAAACGGGCGGCCAGGGTCTCCACGCCCGTGCGGTACGGCGTGCGGGCGAGCTTGCGCGCCGCGCCGTACACGCGCGCGGGGACCAGCACCGAGCCGTCCGCCTTCGCCAGCGCCGCGACCGGACGGACCAGGTGGCGCCGCTTGCGGTCCATCAGGAGGTCCGCGAGGCGGGCCGGGTGGGCGTCCAGGACCTGGCGGGCGCCGTAGCCGGTGAAGTGGTCGGCGCTGCCGGAGGCGAGGCGCGCGCGGTGCCGCGCGGCCGTCACCAGGCTCGGGCCGGGCTCGTCCGTCAGCGGGCCGTCCAGGTCGGCGTACGGCAGTGTCTCCTCGCCGCCGGCGACCACCACGTGGTGCAGGCGTGGGTTGGCCGCCAGCGTCCCCGCGCGTTCCAGCTCGGCCTCGCGGCCGCCGACCGCGAGGTCGTTGAAGGTGACCGCCAGGAGGCGTTCGCCCGCGCCCGTGCCGTGGCCCAGGACCGTGCCCGGCATGCCGGGCAGGCCGGCGGCCAGCAGCGCCAGGGTGCCTGAGGCCGGGCCGCCGGACAGGTCGGCGCCGATGCCCGGAACCGGCATCCCGCGCGCGGCACGCCGCTCGGCCGGGCCCATCCCCGGTACCGGTCCTGGGTCTATGTCGGCGCCGGGGACGTGGCGGGGCGCGGACAGGCGCGCGCGTACCGCCTCCACCAGGGCGTCGCGCACGGCGTCGACCGCGCTGTCGGGGTCGGCCGTCGGCGCCGCCACCGCCAGCGAGGCGACCTGCTCGTACCCGGCGATCTCGCGCGCCCCGGTGCGCAGGATCAGCGCATGCCCCGGTGGAATGCGCCGCACGCCGTCGTACGGGGTGGAGTCGTGCAGGGCCGCCGGTACGTCCGGGGCGGCCAGCAGCGCGGCGAGGTGTCCGAAGTCGAGGTTGGCCTCGATGAGGTCGGCGAGGGGGAGCGCGGCGGTCGCATAGGCCGTACCGCCGGCCCAGGGGGTGTAGAACACCGGCCGTGCGCCCGCCAGGTCGCCGCACACCATGACCCTGCGGCCGACCTGTACGACGGCCGTGTAGCTGCCGGACCAGGCCGTCAGGTGCCGAAGTGCCCCTCCGCGCGCGGCGAACAGACCGAGGCGCAGCTGTTCGTCACTCGCCCCGCAGGTGCCCAGTACCGCGATCCGAGTCTGTGGGTCGGCCTTCACCACGCGCACCTCGTCGGGACGCCAGTCGCCGACCGCCCACAGGGGATCGGGGTCGCCCCACAGGAGCTGGGATCCGACCGGGTGCACGGTCTCGCCGTCGCTTCCGGTGGCACCCGCGGAACCCATCCCGGTCGCCCCCGCGGAGCCCATCCCGGCGGCCACCGCGGTGGTGCTGCTCCATCCCACCAACCACCGCATCGCCGCCTCCACAGGCTGTGGACAACCAGTGCACCGTACGAACCGGTTCACCATGCTGCCATGAAGGAGGCGCGCCGGAGCGGCGGCGGAGCCGCTCGAGATCGCGGAATTGCGCCCGTAGGGGCGCCCCCGCGCCGCCACGAACGCGCCGGGCCCCAGCCCGAACACCCGGACGGAGCAAGGCGATCGGGCGACTTGGCAGGACGTCCGAGACAACTCCCGGACAACTCCTGCGACGCGAATGCGCCCCCGATACGCTCCCCAAAAACGCCCTTCGCGCCCTCAACTCCCGTGGTCGGAGCGGTAATCACCCGCGAGAGGCGGGGTCGCTTTTCGGCCAAATCGGCGCCGTAAGGACAGGCTCGCGCACGCTCCGTGCAAGTCCTGCGCACTACTCGGCGTACTCGTCGTGCGCGCAGTCCGGGGAACGGAGTGCGCCCCCCGGACCGTTCCGCCGCCCGCGGGGATGTAGGCGGCGGAATCCCCCAGCCCACTGGATCCAGTACAGCGGGCCGACCCACGCAGAAGCCATGGAACCGCTCCCCAGGTGGCTGGAGAAGAGCGCACGGACGGGCGCACAGCCACACACCGGGAGCACGTCACAACTGTGCGTAGGGGGTGCACACTTGAGTACGGACCACAATCCCGCCATCCGGAAGAATGCCCCTTAACGCTTGGGATGCGGCGAACTACGCTGGGTTTACGAATGCCGCATGGTTATGCCAGCGCGGCAGCCGTCTGTGTCGAGGGGTGGCGCATGTCCAGGGAGCAACGCGGGCCGAACGAAAAACTCGGCGCCGTTCTCGCCCTCGCGGGAATCAGCAATGCAGGACTCGCTCGACGCGTCAACGACCTTGGCGCTCAGCGGGGCCTGACTCTTCGCTATGACAAGACATCGGTGGCGCGCTGGGTGTCGAAGGGCATGGTGCCGCAGGGTGCCGCGCCGCATCTCATCGCCGCCGCGATCGGCCAGAAGCTGGGCCGCCCGGTGCCGCTCCACGAGATCGGCCTGGCGGACGCGGACCCCGCACCCGAAGTGGGCCTCGCCTTCCCCCGGGACGTCGGACAGGCGGTGAAGTCGGCGACGGAGCTCTACCGTCTCGATCTCGCCGGACGCCGGGCCGGCACCGGCGGCATCTGGCAGTCGCTGGCCGGATCCTTCGCAGTAAGCGCGTACGCAACGCCCGCCTCACGTTGGCTGATAACCCCGGCCGACACTTCGGTGGCGCGCGAGGTGAGTCCGTCCGAGAGCTCCGGCGCACCGCTCAAAGTCGGCCACAGCGATGTGCAGAAGCTACGGGAGGCCGCCGAGGACGCCAGACGCTGGGACTCCAAGTACGGAGGCGGCGACTGGCGTTCGTCCATGGTGCCCGAGTGCTTACGGGTGGAGGCGGCGCCGCTGCTGCTCGGCTCGTACTCCGACGAGGTGGGCCGTGCCCTGTTCGGGGCGAGTGCCGAACTCACCCGCCTCGCCGGGTGGATGGCCTTCGACACCGGACAGCAGGAGGCCGCCCAGCGGTACTACATCCAGGCCCTGCGGCTCGCCCGCGCGGCCGCCGACGTGCCCCTCGGCGGGTACGTCCTGGCGTCGATGTCTCTCCAGGCGACCTACCGGGGCTTCGGCGACGAGGGCGTCGACCTGGCCCAGGCCGCGCTGGAACGCAACCGGGGGCTCGCCACGGCCCGCACCATGAGCTTCTTCCGCCTCGTCGAGGCACGCGCACACGCGCGCGCAAGTGACGCGCAGGCCGCCGGCGCGGCCCTGAAGGCGTCGGAGGGCTGGCTGGAGCGGTCCAGGGAGGGGGACAACGACCCGTCATGGCTCGGGTTCTACTCCTACGACCGGTTCGCCGCGGACGCCGCCGAGTGCTACCGGGACCTGAAGGCACCGCGTCAGGTACGGCGGTTCACGGAACAGGCGCTGTCGAAGCCGACGGAGGAGTTCGTGCGCTCGCACGGACTGCGGCTCGTCGTCTCGGCGGTCGCCGAACTGGAGTCGGGCAATCTCGACGCGGCGTGCGAGCAGGGCGTACGGGCGGTGGAGGTCGCGGGGCGGATATCGTCCGCGCGTACCACCGAGTACGTGAAGGACCTGCTGCACCGCCTGGAGCCGTACGGCGACGAGCCGCGGGTCGTCGAGCTACGGGAGCGGGCGCGGCCGCTGCTCATGGCGCCGGCCTAGACGGGGATCTCCGGCACGCGCGCGTGCGCGGCGGCGCGGCAAGGCTGAGCCGCCGCGCCGCCGTGCGGTCCGGGCGGCAGGCGTTACGACGCGCCGTTCGTGCGCCCGAAGCAGCGCTCCAGTTCGTCGAGCTTGTAGAAGGTGCTGCCCTCGGCGATGGGGAGGCAGCCGGCCGCGAGGACCAGGTCGGCGTCCTCGCCGTCGCTCCCGGAACGAGAGCCGTGCCGGGAGACGTTCTCCGTGAACACGGGCGTGAAGCCGGCGGGGGGCCGTTGGTAGCTGCGGGGGTTCTGGCCGGGGGTGTAGGTCGCCTTGGTGCCGTAGCTGTCCCGGGTGCCGGCGTTCTTGGCGGTGCCCGTGTCGGCGCCGGCCGGGGTGGCGACCAGAAGGGCGGCCAGGCCGAGGGCCAGGGCCGGGGGGAGGCATCTCATGGATGTGCCTCTCATGGATGCGCCTCTCGCGGATGTGCCTCTCTGGGATGCACGTCTCATGGCGGGGCGTCTCGTGGCGAGGCGTCTCATGGCGGGGCCGTTTCGTTCAGTGCCGCTGCATCGCACCGAAGCGGCAGACCGGATGACTGCCGCATCGTCGAAGCGGCGCATGAACTCTCCGTGGCTGAATCACGGCTGGTCGGTGGCCGGATTTCCCGCCCTTGCCAAAGGTTCCCCCTCGAAATCGCCACGCCGAGGTGCGCGAGCCCCGCATCCGGGTCGGGCCGCGTCGGTCCCCCGGGTTTGAGTGCGTTGTCAGTGGCGCAGTGCATTATCGAAACCGGGAGGTGGAGCAGGTGCGGACGATCGCTTACGACTGTGACGTGCTCGTGGTCGGCGGTGGGATCGTCGGGCTGGCCACGGCGTTCGCGATCACGCGTGCCGCGCCGGGGACCCGGGTGACCGTGCTGGAGAAGGAGCCGGGTCCGGCCCGGCACCAGACGGGCCGCAACAGCGGGGTCATCCACAGCGGGATCTACTACCGGCCGGGGTCGCTGAAGGCGCGGTACGCGGTGCGGGGTGCCGCCGAGATGGTCAAGTTCTGCGCGGAGTACGGCGTCGCGCACGCCGTCACCGGCAAGCTGATCGTCGCGACCGAGCGGGCGGAGCTGCCGCGCCTGCACGCACTGGTGCAGCGCGGCCGGGAGAACGGCATTCCGGTACGGGAGCTGGGCGTCGCGCAGATCGCCGAGTACGAGCCGGAGGTGCGAGGGCTCGCGGCCATACACGTCGGGACGACGGGCGTCTGCGACTTCGTCGGGGTCGCGCGGCAGCTGGCCGAGGCGTCCGGGGCGGAGATCCGGTACGGCGCGCAGGTCGAGCGCATCGACCGGCGGGCGGACCTCGGGGTCGCCGTGCGGACCACGCGCGGGGACGTCGTGCGGGGGCGGGTGCTGGTGAACTGCGCCGGGCTGTACTGCGACGAGGTGGCCCGGATGACGGGGGACGAGCCCGGCGTGCAGATCGTGCCGTTCCGGGGGGAGTACTACTCGCTGGCGCGGCCCGAGCTGGTGCGGGGGCTGGTGTATCCGGTGCCGGATCCGGCGTTTCCGTTCCTCGGGGTGCACCTCACGCGCGGGATCGACGGGGATGTGCACATCGGGCCCAACGCGGTGCCGGCGCTGGCCCGCGAGGGCTACGGGTGGGGGGTCGTCCGGCCGCGGGAGGTCGGGGCGACGGTGGCGTGGCCCGGGGTGTGGCGGATGGCGCGGCGGCACTGGCGGTACGGGGCCGGGGAGCTGCGGCGGTCCGTGTCGCGGGGGGCGTTCACGGAGGCGGTGCGGAGGCTGTTGCCCGCGGTGACTGCGGATGATCTGGTCCCGGCTGCGGCGGGGGTGCGGGCGCAGGCGGTGCTGCGGGACGGGGCGCTGGTGGACGACTTCCTGATCCGGGAGGGGGATCGGGCCGTGCATGTGCTGAATGCGCCGAGTCCTGCGGCGACGGCTTCGCTGCCGATCGGGCGGGAAGTGGCTCGGCGGGCGTTGGCGGTACTGGGGCGCTCCGCCGGTTCTGGGGCGGGGTGATCTCGCCCCCGTCCCAACCCGCCGCCCCTACCCGTCCCGTACCTGGGACTGCCGCCCCCAACCCCCAGACCCCCGCTTCGGCCCTGAACGGGCCTCGTCCTCAGACACCGGACGGGCTGGAACGTCTCCGGCTCCCCGTAAAATCGTTCCCACTGTGTCTGACTCCCTCAACGCCCCCGAAGCCCCGCAGCCCGGCGCCCCGCATCAGTCCGAGGCCCCCGGCGAGCACGTCGGTCATCATCCCGGTGTCTCCGTTCGGCACACCCGGGCCAAGGGGGAGCCCCGGTTCCCGGACGGGCCGAAGGCCGACCCCGCCGGGTCGCATTTCGAGCGGCGGATCCGGAGTTTTCAGCCGCGGCGGAGCAGGGTGACCGCGGGGCAGGCGGACGCGTTGCAGCGGCTGTGGCCGAAGTGGGGGCTCGATATCGACGGGCAGTGCGTCGTCGACCTCGCCGAGCTGTTCGGGAACGACAACCCCGTCGTGCTGGAGATCGGCTTCGGGATGGGAGAGGCGACCGGGCAGATGGCCGGCGCCGACCCCGGCACCAACATCCTCGCCGTCGACGTCCACACCCCGGGGCAGGGCAATCTCCTCAACCTCGCCGACCACAACGGGCTGAACAACGTCCGCGTCGGCAACGGCGACGCCATCATCCTGCTCCGCGAGATGCTCGCCCCGGACTCGCTCAACGGCCTGCGCGTCTATTTCCCCGACCCCTGGCCCAAGAAGCGGCACCACAAGCGGCGGCTGATCCAGCCGGAGTTCCTCAGCCTCGCCGCGACCCGGCTGAAGCCCGGCGCGCTGGTGCACTGCGCGACCGACTGGGAGCCGTACGCCGAACAGATGCTCGAAGTGCTGACCGCGCACCCCGACTTCGAGAACACACAGGCAGACGGCGGTTTCTCGCCCCGTCCGGAGTTCCGGCCGCTGACCCGTTTCGAGGGCCAGGGACTGGACAAGGGTCATGTGGTGAACGACCTGCTCTTCCGCCGCGTACAGCGGTAGGAGCAGCGGGAAGCACAGCACCGACACCAGCACAAGCATCTCCACCAGCACCAGCACCAGCACCAGCACCGACCAGACCATCGACAGCAAACCCCACCGGCGCCCGAGCCCCCCTCGCGCTGCTGCGGGCGGCGCCCCTGCCTCGTTAGGGTCCATGCCGTGGCCACCTGCCCCCCGTATCCGACGCACCCCACCGGTCCCACCGGCGGCGCACTGCGGCACGCGCACTGGTGGCAGAAACGATGGGTGCGTTACGGTGCGCTCAGCACCCTGCTCGCGCTCTCCGGGCTGGTCATCCTCGCGCTGGTGCGTGAGCAGACCGGCACCGAGGGATTCCTGGTCGGGCTCGGTCTGGCCGTCCTGCCCGTGCCGCTGCTGGTCGCCGCGTTCCGGTGGCTGGATCGCGTCGAGCCGGGCCCGTGGCGCAATCTGCTGTTCTCCTTCGCCTGGGGCGCCTGCGCGGCGGCGCTGATAGCGATCGTCGCCAACAGCTTCGCGACCCGATGGATAGCGACCGCGACGGCCGATCCGTCGCACGCGGACACCCTCGGCGCGACCGTCATAGCGCCCGTGGTGGAGGAGATCGCGAAGGCCGCGGCCGTCCTGCTGGTCTTCCTCTTCCGCAGGCGGGACTTCACCGGCATCGTCGACGGCGTGGTGATAGCCGGCGTCACCGCCACCGGTTTCGCCTTCACCGAGAACATCCTCTACCTCGGCACGGCCTTCGGTACCGACCAGCTCTCCGGCGACCGCGGCATCGCCTCCGTCACCGCGGCGACCTTCTTCGTCCGCGTGATCATGTCGCCCTTCGCGCACCCGCTCTTCACCGTCCTGACCGGCATCGGCTTCGGCATCGCCGCACTCTCCGGTGAGCGGCAGCACGTGCGGCGCGTCCTCCTCCCCCTCTCCGGGCTGCTGCTCGCCATGGGCATGCACGCCCTGTGGAACGGCTCGTCGTCCTTCGGCGAGTTCGGGTTCTTCGCGGTGTACGCGGCCTTCATGGTGCCCACGTTCGGGCTGCTCACCTGGCTGGTCATCTGGACCCGGCAGCGCGAGCTGAGGACCGTGCGCGAGGAGCTGCCCGCCTATGTCGTCACCGGGTGGCTGTCGCCGAGCGAGCCGTACGCACTGGGCTCGATGCGGGACCGGCGGGTGGCCCGGCAGTACGCGCGCCGCCACGGCGGGCGGACGGCGGCGCGAGCCGTGGCGCAGTACGAGGCCTACGCCACGTCGTTGGCGTTCCTACGGCACCGGGGGCGCCGCGGGCGGGCCGGCGCCGACTTCGTCGTACGGGAACACGAGTTGCTGCACGAGCTGTGGCGACGCCGGGAGGTCGCACGGCCGGCACTGGAGCACGCGGTGGCCTCGGCGCGGGTCTGGCCGCCGGCTCATGGGTACGGAGCGCCGCCCGGTCACTGGCAGCCGTACGGGAGCGGGTACGCGGGATACGGGGCGGCGGCGCCCTACCCCGCGTACAACCCCTATCGGACGTGACCGTGGGGCGGCGGGAGGATCAGGCCGACGCCGCCGTGAGCCTCCCCAGTTCCTCCTCCGTCAACGTCAGCTCCGCCACCCCCAGCAACGCCGGGAGCTGCTCCGGCGTCCGTGCCGAGGCGATCGGGGCCGTGACCGTCGGCTGGGCCGCGAGCCAGGACAAGGCCACCGTGGCCACGGGCACCTCGTGGGCGGACGCGATCTCGTCCAGCACCGCCAGCACCCTGCGGCCCCGCTCCGTCTCCGCGTGCTTGCCGGCGCCCTGGGCACGGGGACTGTCCACGGCCGTACCGGCGCGGTACTTGCCCGTGAGGAACCCGGCCGCCAGGGCGAAGTACGGGACCGCCGCCAGGCCCTGCCGTTCGGCGAGGTTCTGGAGTTCGCCCTCGTAGGTGTCGCGGGAGACCAGGTTGTAGTGGGGCTGGAGGGCGACGTAGCGAGCCAGGCCTTCGCGGTCGGAGAAGGCGAGGGACGCCTCCAGCCGCGTCGCCGAGATGTTGGAGGCGGCGATGTTGCGCACCTTGCCCGCCTTCACCAGCTCGTCCAGCGCGCCGACGATCTCCTCGACCGGCACTTCCGGCTTGTCGAAGTGGGTGTAGTACAGGTCGATGTGGTCGGTGCCGAGACGGCGCAGGGAGGCGTCCGCGGCCGCCTTGATGTTGGCGGCGGTGAGGCCCTGGAAGTCGGGATGCTGGCTGACCTTCGTGGCGATCACGATGTCCGCCCGGTTGCCGCGCGCCTTCAGCCAGTTGCCGATGACGGTCTCGGACTCGCCGCCCACGTTGCCCTCGACCCACGCCGAGTACGAGTCGGCCGTGTCGATGAAGTTGCCGCCCGCCTCGGTGTACGCGTCGAGGACGGCGAAGGACTGGGGCTCGTCGGCGGTCCAGCCGAAGACGTTGCCACCGAGGCAGAGCGGGAAGACCTCGAGGTCGGAGGAGCCGAGCTTGCGTAGAGAAGTCATGCTCGACATCAACGTCCGCGATGGAGGCCGATCTTCCGGAAGGGCCGCAAAGTTCCCGTAAACAGGCGAACCCCGGCGCTGCGGATACCGGCAGCCCTGACGTCGGGGGGACGCCGTCAGGACTGCCGGGGATCAGAGCAGGAAGCCGGGGTTCAGAAGTGGCCGAGCCTCAACAGGCGCACGGGCCGTCAGGACTTCAGGGCGTGAGCCCCTTGCCGCGCAGCCACGCCAGCGGGTCGATACCGCTGGAGCTGCCGCCGGGGTGCACCTCGAGGTGCAGGTGGGCGCCGGTCACGTTGCCCGTGGCGCCGACGCGGCCGATGACGTCACCGGTGTTGACCTTCTGGCCGACGCTCACGCTGATCGAGGACTGGTGCGCGAACCAGACCTCGGTGCCGTCGTCGAGGGTGAGCTCTGTCTTGTAGCCGTACGAGCCGTCCCAGCCGGCGAACGTGATCGTGCCGCTGTGCACGGCCTTGATCAGTGTGCCCGAGGGAGCGGCGAAGTCGAGGCCCGTGTGGTAGCCGGAGGACCAGTAGGCGCCGGCCTGCCCGAAGGTCGAGGTGAGGGTGTACGAGGAGGTCGGCAGCGTGTACTGCTTGGCCAGCTCGGCGAGGCGCTCGGCCTCGGCCTTCTTGCGGGCCTCCTCCTCGGCCTCGGCCTTCGCGGCGGCGGCCTTGGCCTTGGCTTCCTTCTCCGCCTTGGCGGCCGCGTCGGCGGCCTCCTTCTCGGCGGCGGCGACCGCGGCTGCGGCGGCCTTGCTGTCGATCTGGTCCTGCTGGAACTCGGCCTGCGCGATGATCCGGCTCCGCAGCGCCTCACCGGCGTCGGAACCGCCCTGCGCGGTGTCCTCGGAGGTCTCGCCCATGGTGCTGAGCGCGGTGGCCGCGTCCTCGGCGGGGTCGGAGGAGTCGTCCGAGATCAGGGGCAGGTCCGGCATGGTGATGGCGACCGGCGGCTTGCCGCTGTTCGCGCTGGCCATGCCGCCCGCGCCGACGGCGGCTATGACACCGACGCCGAGAACCGTGGAGCTGCGGGCGAGTCCCCCGCCGCGCTGCTTGGAGACGCGATGCCTGCCGCGTACGGGACGAAGGGACTCCGCGGTGGGGTTCCACTCCTCGAAGGGGCCCTCGTCGGTGCGGTTGCGGTCGTAGCCGAAGGTGTCGGTATTGCGCTGACTCGGCACGAACGGGGCTTGCGGGGCAGGCCGGTTGGACGCCACGTGGGCGTACTCCTTTCCTTCCTTCTCGCCTACCGGGTTAGCTGACGGGTTCGGAGCAGGAAGGTCTCCTACGCGCGTATACCGCCCGTGAGTTCACGGTGGTATTTGCGCGATTCACCCCAAGGTGGTGGTTCCCCGGTTCCCTTTCGAGATTCGGCGCGTGCGCACGGAGCCGCCTCTTGTGACGGCTGGGACGACCGCGCTGCGTTATCGAACGTTAATAGACCCGGGGTGCGGATTCCAAGCTGTTCCACTTGATCATTAACGATTTTCGCCCGGACTTACGGGTCATGAGCGGCCTAAATCGGGCGAGTTGGCCAGACCTCAGGTGTCACACGGGTATTGACGGTATGTCAGTTGTTATGCGGAGGGGGATCGCCCGGTCACGGCCGGTGACATCACGGCCGTCGTACGGCGATGAGGGCCATGTCGTCCGCCATCCCGCCCCCGGAGTGCCGTCGCACATCCGTCGCGAGGACGCCGAGCAGTGCGGCCGGCTCGCGGCGGGCGTTGGCGCGCCCCGCGAGTCCCACCTCGGGGTCGTAGAAGCGGTCGCTGTCGTCCCGTGCCTCGCTCAGGCCGTCGGTGTACAGGAGCAGCGTGGCCCCGCTCGGGCATTCGGCCTCCTGGGCCCGGTCGGGCCAGACGCCCAGGTCCCGCATGCCGAGCGGCAGTGCGGGCTCGGCGGCGGGCAGCGCGCGCACGGTGCCGTCGGCGTACAGCAACAGGGGCGAGGGATGCCCGCGGTTGACGAGGCGCACGATCCCGCTGCCGTGCGGAAGTTCGGCGAGTACGACGGTGGTGAACCCCTCGTCGGACTCGGCCCACTCGCGCCGGTCGCGCTCGCGGGCCAGCGCCCGCTCCAGGCGCAGTGCCACCGCCTCCAGCGTGGCCTCCTGCTCGGCGGCCTCCCGGAAGGCACCGATGACCACGGCGACCGCGCCCACCGCCCCGATGCCCTTGCCGCGTACGTCCCCCACGACGACCCGCAGGCCGTGCGGGCTGTCCTGCACGGCGTACAGGTCGCCGCCGATGGACGCGCCCTCCTGCGCCGCCTCGTACCGCGCCGCGATCTGGAATCCGCCGATCCGCTCGGCGGGCTGGGGCAGTACGGCGCGCTGGGCGGCCTCGGCGATCTCGCGGGCGGAGGCGAGGCGTTCGTCGCTGCGGCGGACGAGGATGTTGATGAGGACGGCGAGGACGGAGACGGTGACCACGGTGACCAGCTCCGTGATCACCTCGGCCCGGCCGAGCTCGCCGCGCGGGATACGCAGCACGAGCAGTGCGGCGACGGCCACGACGCCCGTGAGCACCGTGCCGCGTTGCGAATAGAGCGGGGCGGCGACCAGGGGTGCCGCGGTAAAGAAAGGGGCGCCGGTGAAATCCGTCGGGGTGACGTGGTCGTACACGCCTCCGGCCGCGATCAGCAGGGCGGGGAGCAGCCGGACGAACCGGCGTGCGTACGAGATCCGCCGTTGCTCCACCTCACCAGGGTTGCCGATGCGGGAACGCGGGGCGAGCGGTGAGAGCCGACCGGACGAGCGGCGCGGTCGGGGGAAAACACTCAGGGCCGGAACTGATCAGTTCCGGCCCTGAGTCATCAGTAGCGGGGACAGGATTTGAACCTGCGACCTCTGGGTTATGAGCCCAGCGAGCTACCGAGCTGCTCCACCCCGCGGCGATGACTCAATAGTACGCCATCCGCAGGACAAGATGCACACGCGTTTCCCCGGCCCCGCCCTGAACAGTGTTTTCCGCACCCGTCGGGCGGGACGGTCAGGGCAGCAGATGGCTGTTCGGAGCCTTGGCCCGCCCCTCGTATTCCGGCAGGACCACGACATCCACCCCCTCCCCCGCCAGCAGCCCGCTCCCGTCGGCCCCCGCCACGAAGGTGTCCGGCTCCCGCCAGGCCGTCACCACCCGCCGCACCCCCGCATCGAGGATCAGCCGCGCACAGGGCACCGGCCGGGACGCCCGATGCGTGCAGGGCTCCAGGCTCGTGTAGACCGTGGCGGAAGTCACCCGCGGATCCCCCGCCGCGATCTTCGCCAGCGCAGCCTCCTCCGCATGCACCACGGGATCACCGCCCTCCCGCGAGTACCCCCGCGCCAGCTCCGTGCCGTCGGCCGCCACCACGACCGCCCCGACGCTGAAGGCCGTCTCCGACGGCGGGCACTGCGCGGCCAGATCGCAGGCCGCCGCCAGCCACCTCCGGTCCGCGGCGGACGGCAGGACACCCGCACCGGGCGCCGTCGGCTCGTAGCGCATCAGCACGACGTCCTCGATCTGCCGCGTCTCGACCAGCCGCAGCCGACCGCCC
Organism: Streptomyces sp. NBC_00299; assembly: GCF_036173045.1. GTDB lineage: Bacteria > Actinomycetota > Actinomycetes > Streptomycetales > Streptomycetaceae > Streptomyces > Streptomyces machairae. The sequence goes on along the minus strand of NZ_CP108039.1, from coordinate 5,059,424 downwards.
TGGTAGCCGCCGGGTCCGAACAGCCGGGGCGCGTCCGGATCGCCCACGAACAGGGGCGCCAGCACCAGCTGCACCTCGTCCGCCAGCCCCTGCTGAAGGAGCTGCGTGTGAACGGTGCCGCCCCCCTCGACCATCAGCCGCTCGACGCCGCGCACCTCGCGCAGGTGCCGCAGCAGGCGCCGCCAGTCCAGGTCGGCGCCGAGCGCGACCACGTCCGCCGCGACCGGCGCCCGGCGCAGGCGCTCCGCGCCCTTCTCCGTCGTGTAGACGATCTTCTCGCCGCCGGTGTGCCAGAAGTTCGCCGTCGGGTCGAGTTCGCCGGACGCGCTGACCGTGACCTTGAGCGGATACTCCGGTTTCCCGGCCGCCATCCGCGCGGCCCGCCGCTCGGCCGAGTTCACCAGCAGCCGCGGGTTGTCCGCGCGGATCGTGCCGGCGCCGATCAGGATCGCGTCCACGGACGCCCGTACCTCGTCGACCCGGTCGAAGTCCGCCGGGCTGGAGAGCAGCAGGCGCTCGGGGCTGGTGTCGTCGAGGTAGCCGTCCAGCGAGACCGCGGCGGACAGCAGGACGTAGGGGTACGACGGCATCGGCACGCTCCGCTTGGTTCAAGTTTGAAACAAACCTACACTGGTCGCATGACGACTCGCTGGCTCACCCCCGAGGAGCAGCGCGCCTGGCGCGCCTACATCGCCTCCGCCGCCCTCATGGAGGACGCGCTGGACCGGCAGCTCCAGCAGGAAGCCGGCATGCCCCATCTGTATTACTCCATCCTCGCCACCCTGTCCGAGGCTCCGGAGCGGCGGCTGCGCATGACCGACCTGGCGGAGGGCCTGAAGATCACCCGCAGCCGGCTGACGTACGCCGTGACGCGCCTGGAGAAGGACGGGCTGGTGCGGCGCGAGGACTGCCGCTGGGACAAGCGCGGCAGCATCGCGGCCCTGACCGAGGAAGGGATGCGCGTCCTGGAGCGGGCGGCCCCGGGCCATGTGGAGACCGTACGGGCGCTGCTCTTCGACCGGCTGACCCCGGAGCAGGTCGGGCAGCTGGAGGAGATCTTCACGGCGGTGGCCGGGGGCTTCCAGGGCGACACCGCGCACGCCACCGCGGACGACGTGCCGTGGCGGCGGCGGTCCAACAAGCCCTGTTCGTGACGTACGCCACAAGTAACTCATTGCTTCAAATTTAAAGCATGGGATAGGGTCCTGTATCGAGGTTCTGCTTCAAATCTGAAGCAGCTGGCCCCCCGCACGGAACCCGGAGAACCCGCATGCCCGACTTCACCGCCGCCGCCACCCAGCGCGCCCGCGTCCGGGTCCCGCTGCGCTTCCAGGACGGCTACGGCGTCGACGCCGAACTCGTCACCTTCCACGGCCTGACCGACGGCCTGGAACACGTGGCCGTCGTCCTCGGCGACCCCGCCCCCGGCAGCACTCCCCTGGTCCGTCTGCACTCCGAGTGCCTGACCGGCGACGTCTTCGGCTCGGCCCGCTGCGACTGCGGCCCCCAGCTGCGCGAGGCCGTCGAGCGCATCGCCGAGCGCGGCGGCGTGCTGCTGTACCTGCGCCAGGAGGGCCGCGGCATCGGCCTCTACAACAAGCTCGACGCGTACGCCCTCCAGGACCAGGGCCTCGACACCTACGCCGCGAACGCCGCGCTCGGCCTCCCTGAGGACGCCCGCGACTACACGGCCGCCGCCCAGATGCTCATCGCCCTCGGCATCGACGAACTGGACCTGCTCTCCAACAACCCCGACAAGGCCGACCAGTTGCGCGCCCTCGGCATCAAGGTCCAGGGCCGCGTCCCGACCGGCGTCTTCGCCACCCCGGACAACGTCCGCTACCTGCGCGCGAAGGTCCTCCAGACCCAGCACACGCTCCCGCTGGGCGACCTCGCGAAGCTCAGCGCGGGCTGAGCGAACGGCAACAAGAAGGGGCGGGCGCCCGGCACCGGACGCCCGCCCCTCAGTCGTGGTGCCGACGACTACGGCGTGACCTTCTCGATCGTCACCCCGCCGACACCCGCGGTCGTCCCGCGCGTGTTGACCAGCCGCACCTCACCGAACAGCTGACGGCCCTCGGGCACGGCCCGTGCGACGGTGACGGTCGCCGCGGCCTTCGCCGAGTCACCCGTGCCGAGCTTCACCGGCGCCGACTCGTCGACCTTGACCGAGCCGAGCGCGGAGGAGAAGTACGCGTCCCGGTAGTCGTAGGCGGTCGAGCCGGACGGCACCTCGAAGCCGGCCACCTCGACGGTGTACTTGCCGGCGGCCGGGTCGGCGATGGAGACGGCCTCCTCGGCGTCGCCGTCCGCGGACTGGCCGACGAGCTTGCCCTGGGCGTCGTACACCGACAGGTCGAGGTCGGCGCCCAGGTCGGAGACCTTGCCGATGGAGACGTCCAGCGAGGTCGTGCCCTCGGGCACCTCGATGGTGCTGGTGTGCGTCTCACCGCCCTTGATGGTCGGCCGCGCGGTCTTCGACGAGCCGAGCGCGCCGCCCTTGAGGTTGCCCTCGACGGCCTCCAGTTTGTTGGTCACCGTCCAGGAGGCGGCGACCGGGGAACCGACCTCGGCCTCCGGCACGGTCACGGACTCCGGGTCGAAGGAGGCGCCGTACACGGCGGCGTTCAGCTTGAACGGGTTGTCCAGCAGCGCCGACGTACGGCGCGAGTCGACCACGATCTCCCAGACGCCGGGCACCGGCTCGGAGGACTCGGGGAGGTCCTTGGTGTCCGGGCTGTTGTCCGCGGCGGGAACGCCGTAGGGGTTGATGGCGGTGAAGAACGTCCGGCTGCCCTGCTTCAGCCCGCCGAGCGTGATCTCCAGCGACTCCGTGCCCTCCGGGACGGTCACGAAGTACGACCTGAAGTTGTTGCGCTGCACCGAACCCGAGGCGGTGAAGGTGTACTTGGCCGGCGTGGAGACGACGACGGTGGTGAGGATCTGCTTGTCGACGCCGGCCGTCCTCGGGTCGTCGGCCTCCAGGATCGCGCTCTTGATGCCCGCGTTCTTCGGCGCGGCCTGCACCTTGACCGTCACCGGCTTGTTCAGCGGCAGGTCGACGACCTTCGGGCCGCGGATCGAGAAGGTGCGGGCCTTGTCGTTGGCCAGGCGCAGGGTGTGCGGGAGGGAGCCGGCGGGGCCGGACGTACGGGTGACGGTGACGTCGTACGTCTTCTTCTTGCCGGCCTTCAGGCCGCCCTCGCGGTCGTACAGACCCGTGCCGGAGCCCGGCGTCTTCAGCGCCTGGTCGAGCGCGGTGTCGACGGGGGCCTTCACGGCGTAGTCGTGGGCGGTGGCGCCCGCCTCGACCGCCTTCCAGGCATCGGCGACGTCGATGCGGCCGGCGCCCTCCTCGTATGCCTGGAGTCCCTCGATGTGGTGGGCGGTCGAGGTGAGGGCGGTGCGCAGCTTCTCGGGCGTCAGCTTGATGCCCTTCTGCTTCGCGGCAGACAGCAGCAGCGCGGACGCGCCCGCGGCCTGCGGGGACGCCATCGACGTGCCGTTGTACATGGCGTAGCCGGCCGGCAGCTTCCAGCCCGCCTCGGCGATGGGCGCGCCCGGCATCCAGGCCGGGATCGTGCTCACCGCGGCGCCGGGGGCCACGACGGTCGGGGTGAAGCCGCCGTCCTCACGCGGGCCGCGCGAGGAGAAGTTGAACAGCTGGTACTTGGTGCGCACGCCGGTGCCGTAGTTGGCGGCGAAGGTCTCCTTGGAGACGCCGGCGCCGACCGAGATGACCTTGTCGGCGAGGCCGGGGTCGCCGATGGTGTTGGCGCCGGGGCCGGAGTTGCCCGCAGAGAGGACGAGCTGGACGCCGTAGGTGTCGATGAGCCGTGTGTAGAGCTCGGCACGCGCGTTGTTGCCGTCGTTCAGCGGAGGCAGCCCGCCGATGGACATGTTGACGACGTCGACGCCACGGTTGGCGACGAGGTCGATCATGCCCTCGGTGAGCGCGACGCTGGAGCAGCCGGGGCCGAAGATGCAGGCCCGGGAGGACACAATCTTCGCGCCGGGTGCCTGGCCGTCCATCCTGCCGCCGAGCAGGCCGTTGGCGGCGGTGGTGCCGGCCACGTGACTGCCGTGCGCGCCGGCGGTGAGGCCGATGTTGACGAAGTCGGCCTTCTTGCCGGCCCAGTCGCCGCCCAGCGGGTCCATCGGGATGTCCTTGCGGACCTCCACGACGAAGTCCTGGCTCTCGGCGATGCCGGTGGCCGGGTCGTCGGTGCCGAAGTGGCCGACCTGGTGGCCGTCCTTGTACGGCTTCATCGGGGTGTCGTCGGTGAAGTCGCCGTTGTCGTTCACGTCGACGGTGACCTTGCCGGCCTTGGCGTCGTACAGGACGCCCCAGTCGTCGGTCGTGTCGCCGTCGCGGTTGACGTCGCCGTCGGCGTCACCGTCCGCGGCCTTGCCCTGCTCGGTGACGTCCTCGCGGAAGGTGCTGACCTGGTACGCGCCCTCGGGCGCCGTCCAGCTCTTGCCGCCGAAGGTGAAGGACGGCCCGGAGACGGAGGTGGTCATCGCCCGCCAGGTGCCGTCACCGTCGACGATCGGGTCGGTTGCGGTCACCCAGTCGACGATCTTGCGCTCACCGGTCGTCGTCTTCTGCAGCGCCGGGCTCGCGAGGTCGACGCCGGTGTCGAGGACGCCGATGGTGACACCGCGGCCGTCCGCCTTCGGGTTCTTCTTCACGAAGTCGACGGCGCCCGTCTCGAAGGACGGGTTGTACGGGTTCTTCGCGGGGGTGTTCTTGTCGGGGCCGGGGTAAGTGGCGACGGAGGCGGCCGACTTGGCGCCGCTGTCGAGGCCCGGCTCCTCCAGGGGTATCTCGTCCCGCAGGTCGATGGCCCGCACGGAGGAGAGCCGCGCGGCGGACGCGATGGCCGAGTCCGCCCTGCCGGTCGGCACGGTGGCCCGTACATAGCCGAGCTTGTCGTAGGTACGGCCCACGGAGCCGCCCTTGACCGCGTCCAGCTCCGCGGCGACCTTCTCGGTCTGCCCGGGCGCGGTGGCGATCATCATGGTGACGGTCTTGTCGCGCTGCGCCTTGGCCTCGGCGAGGAGGTCGGCGTCGTCCGCACCGAGCTTGTCATGAGCGGACTTCACGCCGGGGTCGGCCGCGGTGGCAGTGGCGCCGTCCGCGGCAAGGGCGAGGGGTATGGGGCCGGCCGCGGAGAGCGCGGCGACGAGGCCTGCGGCCACGGCGATACGGGCAGCGCGTTTCGCGCCCGATATCGGGGCCGTGTGGGGGGTGGGGGGCATGGTGATCCCTGGTGCTGAAGGAACGAAGACGTCGGCGGCCGGATCGAGCACCTTCGACCGCCGCGGTCCGGAATGTGATCCCGGATGATCGCCCAGCTTCCCTCAAGGGACCGATTTCTGTTGATAGTTCAGGGCGGGGAGATTTTCACCTGGCACAAACCCGCCAAGCGCCATGGCGGACGTTTCGGAGCAGGCTGTGACATTCCTGTGAGACGGCAGGGACTGGCGGGACGCCGGAGGTTCGGGAGGCGCGGCCCTTGCGCGGTAGAGAACTCCGCCATCGCCCAGCCCTCAGCAGTTCGGCGTCTTCCTCGACGCAGCCGAGGGCGACCGCCTGGTCACACACGAACCTCACAACGAGGCAGCGCCCGACCCGACCGAAGTCGACTCGGGCGCTGCGACGGCGTCCGCTCACCCATGTTCAGAGGCGGAGCAGTCGTTGGATGACCTCCCGGTACTGCCTCAACGCGAGGTGGAGTTCGGCGGACTGCGTTTCGGGATCGTGGTCCTGCCAGCCCGCGCGGAGGGTACGCCGCTGTTCGGCGAGGACGGCCATGAGCTGAGCTGTGGCTTCGTCGAAGGCGCCTTCGGCCTCCTCCAGCGACTGAAGCGGGGTGTCGGGGAAGGTGTTGAGGGCCCGTCCGAGACGCTGGGCGATCTTGTCACGCTCGGCCGACGGGAACAGCGGGGCCGGGCCGGGGCCGCGGCTTCCCGCGCCGCGGGGCTGGTCTGCGGGCTGTCGGGCGCGATTCTGGTCGTACATCATCAAGTGCCGCTTCCTTGCGTCGTGCCGGATTTCCGGAGCGGCATGGCACTGCGCCCTGCCGCCAGTCACGTCCGGCGCCGACCCGTGTCAACGCGATGCCGCTTTCCGAACGAACGCGGTTGTTCCTGTTTCCAGTGAGTCCACCAGACCACATTCCTTCCACAGCACGCCACGAAGGCCCACGAAAGCACAGCCGGTGCTCGGACCGCCCGCTCAGCGCGGGGTGGCACCACAGCGGCTCCGCCGTACATCACGCGGGCCGGTCCGCCGCCGCGCGGTCCGCAGGTACGCCCTGCCAGGCGTCCTGGACACTGGCGTACCGCGGGAACCGCTTCAGCAGGTCCGCGGCCCGGAACACCAGATTCGACGCCCGCCGGGTGTGGACCACGCGCACCCATCCGCTCCGCCGGCGGCAGTCGCGCCACGCCGCGCACAAGGGGTCCAGGACGCTGCCGTCCATGAACGTCACCTCGCTCAGGTCAACGATCAGAAACAGCCGACCGATGCCGTGGGGGGCGTCCTCCAGGTCACGCGCGAAGGCCCGCGTGGTCGTCAGGTCCAGTTCGCCGCCCACCCGGACCACGCGGCACTGGTCGAACAGATCGGGGTACGGGCCCATAGGTGCCCATCTCCTCTGTCGCTGAGGTGGCTTTTGCCTTGCGCAGGGCCTCTGTTGCGCGGAAGGGGACTTCACGGAGAGGGCCGGGGTCACGGGCAGCCGTACGACCAACCTACTGCCGGCAGGGAGGAGGCGTGCCCCTTCTCCAGGTATTGACGGATTTGCCAAAGGCCCTCCGATGTCGCCCAGGTCAGCCGCCGGACCGAGGCTGTTGGGGAGCGGACCACCTCTGCCACTACGCCCGGCCCCGCCCGGTGCCCCGAAGGGCAGGCACCGGAGGTCCGCTGTCCCGGGACAGGGTCAGCACGCAAGGAGCGCCCCGTCCGGGCAGCCCGACCAACTCTCCGCGGTTCAGCCAACCCCACGACTCGTAAGCGGCTTGTCCGGCCCGGTCGGCCGGGTGCAGCAGGGCGACCCCGAGTGCGGCGTGCCGATCGGCCAGCAGACGCTGCTGCAGGCGGCGGCCGATGTCGCGGTGTTGGCCCTGGTGCTGAGCCACGACCTGAGTGATGAGCAGGAACCCGGTACCGCCGGCGAGCCGCCCGATGCACTCCTGCAGCCCTCGCTCGGAGCGGCCCTCGGGGCTCACCGGAAATCCGAAGCTGCATCCCACCAGCACCGTCGTCTCGGCGAGCAGCAACGCGAAGCCGGGCCGGCGCGCGCTGACGGCAAGTTGCCACAGGAAGTCGACCCGCTCTCGGTGCGCCTGTCCCGAGGAGCCCGCGACGGGTGCCACGGCCAAGTCGGCGATTTCTTCTCTCATCCCCTCCGCCTGCCAGCGGTTCAGCCTGCGCAGACGTATCCCGTCCTTGACCACCGGCACGTCCGCGCGGCCGCCGGACGCGCGTGTCCCTCCGGCCGACCCGACCGACGCAGATGTGTCCAGCAGGTCATGGAGCAGTGCGGGTGGCACCGCATGGGCCGGGGCCGCGAGGAGCAGGGGAGCGGAGCCGGTGACTGCGAGGAGCCGGGTGATCTGCGCGCACGGATGGTGCAGCCGCAGCGCGGCGTGTACCCGCTCGGCACGGCGTGACGTCGTCAGGAACACGTCCAGGCCCTTGGCGTCGCAGGAGCCGACGGTGGTGAGATCGACGTCGATGACGGTCATGCCGTCACGCAAGCACTGCTCCAGCGCGGCCCGCAGCAGGGGCGCCGTGGCCGGCCCCACCTCTCCCAGGAGCGTGACCAGGGCTCGCTCCCCCTTGTCACGCCGGTGGATGTCCAGCCGCCGCACTTCCATCACCCCGCCCCTCGGCAGGGATTCACAACGCCCCGGGCAGGGTGCGCAGTTGCAGTGATCGCGGCGTCCATGATGCCGACCCGTCTCCGCACCGTCCGCTCGGGCGGCCCGGGGTTCGTCTCGCGCCGAGGACGCCCCGGCTAACGGCCGGAATGCGCGATGCCCTCGGTATGTCCACGGTACGCCGCCGACGGTCTCGACCCGCAGTCCCGGACGGGCTCATCGAAAACGAAGCAGCGCCCGAGCCAACTTAAGTCGTCTCAGGCGCTGCGCAGCAGGTCAGAGGGGGTACCCCCCGTCACCCGCACCGTAGGCCCTGTGGGACTCGAACCCACAACCAATGGATTAAAAGTCCACTGCTCTGCCAATTGAGCTAAGGGCCCAGGCGGTGTTGCCTCCCCGAGCATAGCCGCACGTGGCCGTGGATCCGATCGGGTATCGGGGTCACGGCCACGTCAGCGGTGGCGGAGGGCCGCAGGAGGAGCTTTCGCGGAACCCGTGCGCGCCGGAGTGCTACGGATCCACCGGTTCGGGCGCCCCCGCACGGGCCGCGTCCCGGGCGATCGTGCGCTCGTGGTCGGGGTTGAGGAACCAGTGCCGGGCCGACGCCAGCCACCAGGTCGCGGCAAAGCCGAGGACGACCAGGACGGCGACCGGGGCGTAGTTGAAGGTCTCCCAGGTCACCGGGGACACCTGCGGCAGCATGAACAGCACCGTGATCACACCGACCCACGTCACCGCGACCACCCCGACGACCCCCGACCAGCGCCCCAGGTGCCACGGCCCGCGCTCGAATGCGTCCCCCTTGCGCAGCCGCAGCAGCGTCGGGATGACGTACGCGATGTAGAGGCCGATCACCGCGATCGAGGTCACCGCCGCGTACGCCGTGACGTTGATCAGATACGGCAGCCCGAGCACCAGCGCCCCGCCCGCCGCCAGCCACACCGCCGCCACCGGCGTCCGGGTGCGGGGGCTGACGGTGTGCCACATGTGCGAGAAGGGCAAGGCACCGTCGCGCGAAAAGGCGTAGATCATACGGCTGTTGGCCGTCACGGACGCCATCCCGCAGAACAACTGCGCCCCGATCACGACCAGCAGAAGCAGCTTGCCCGCCGTCGCCCCCAGCGCGTCGAGCAGGATCTGTGCGGGCGGCGCGCCGGTGGGGGACGTGAGGGCACCCTCGTAGGACTGGATCGCGAAGGTGAAGCCCAGCAGGAGAACGAAACCCGCTATCCACGACGTCCAGATCGACTGCACGATCCCCTTCGGGCCCGCCGTCGACGCGTCGTGCGTCTCCTCCGTCATATGGGCCGAGGCGTCGTACCCGGTGAAGGTGTACTGCGCCATCAGCAGACCCACCAGGACGACGTACACCCCGCTGCCCCAGCCGGTGTTGTTCACGAACTCGCCGAACACGAAGGACGCCGACTGGTGATCGTCCGGTACGAAGGTCAGCGCTCCGACGATCACCGCGACGCCCAGCACGTGCCACCACACGCTGATGCTGTTGAGGAGGGCGACGATGCGCACGCCGAAGGTGTTGAGGAGGCCATGCAGGACGAGGATGCCCGCGAAGAGCAGGATCGTGCGGCCCGGGGTCACCTCGAAGCCGAACTGAAGGTTCAGATACGCGCCCAGGAACGAGGCCGCCCCGAAGTCGATGCCGGCGGTCACCGCCACCTGGCCCAGGACGTTGAACCAGCCCGTGAACCACGCCCAGGCGGCGGCCGTACGCGGTGGCGCGAGCCGGTGCGCCCAGAAGTACAGGCCCGCCGACGTCGGATACGCCGAGCAGATCTCGGCCATGGCGAGGCCGACGAAGAGGGTCATCAGGCCTACGGCCACCCAGCCCCAGGTGATCACCGCCGGGCCGCCCGTGTTCATGCCGAACAGGTAGAGCGTCAGACAGCCCGACAGCACCGAGATGATCGTGAAGGAGACCGCGTAGTTGGAGAACGCCGACATGCGGCGGGCGAGAACCTGCGTGTAGCCGAGCTGGGCCAGCCGCTCTTCGTCCGAGACCTTCCCGGAGGACCGCCCGCTCACTATGGCGTCATCTGTCATGTCCCCTGCGATTCCCTCGCCAGAGGCATGACACACGTCACATCTTGACTGGAAGAGGCCCTTGCAGCTCCGCGGTGCAACGCGAAGGGCCCGTACGACCAAGTCGTACGGGCCCTTCCATGCTCACTCAGCGAGCCTCACACGGCGTCAGCCGATGCAGCAGGCTCAGCCGTTGCGCTTCCAGCGCGGCTTGTCCTCGCGGCGTCCGAAGGACGAACCGCCGGTGCCACGGTGCTCGTCACGACGGCCGTACGGCCTCTCGTGGCCGCCGGAGCGGAAGCCCGGGCGGTCGTCGCGACGGTCGCGGTTGAAGGGACGGTCGCTGCCACGGTGACCGCCACGCTCGTCACGACGCTCGAAGGAACGACCGGCCGCCGGCCGGTCGTCGCGGCGGAAGCCGCCACGGTCGTTGTCGCGGCGCTCGAACGGACGGCTGCCACGGTCACGGTCGAAAGAACGGCCGCCACGGTCGCCACCGCGGTCACCGCGGTCGTCGCGACGGAAGCCGCCACGGTCGCCATCCCGGCGCTCGAAGGAACGGCTGCCACGGTCACGGTCGAAAGAACGGCCGCCACGGTCGCCACCACGGTCACCGCGGTCGTCCCGACGGAAGCCGCCACGGTCGCCGTCCCGGTCCCGACGCTCGAAGCCACGGTCGCCGCCGCGGTCACGGTCGCGGTTGAACCCACCACGGTCGTTGTCACGACGCTCGAAGGAACGGCCGCCACGGTCACGGTCGAAGGAACGGTCACGGTCGCGGTTGAACCCGCCCCGGTCGTCCCGCCGCTCGCGACGCTCGTACGGAGCCGAAGACTCCGTACGCTCGGCCCGGTCGACGTCCTGCGCCGCCGGCTGCTCCGGCACGACCGCCTCGACGGCCTCGACCGCCGCGGCCTGCGCCTCGGCCACCGCAGCCTCGGGGTCCTCACCGCGCTCGCGCGCCGCGCGGGCGACGAGCCGGTCGGACTCCTCACGCAGCTCGACGGCACGCCGCTGCGCCCGCTCCAGCTGCTTGGTGAGCTGGGCGACCTCACGCTCGGCCTGCTGAGCGGCGTTGCCCGCCGACTCCGCCTGCACCTCGGTCATCGAACGGGCGCCGGTGATCTCGGCGACCTCCGGGTCGAAGGCGGCACCGCCCTGGATGATGTGACGCGAGGCGTCGACGCCCGCGTCCTCCATCAGCCGGAAGATCTGGCGCCGCTGGTGCGGCAGGGAGAGGGAGACGACCGAACCGGTCCGCCCCGCACGCGCCGTACGGCCCGCGCGGTGCAGGTAGTCCTTGTGGTCACCGGCCGGGTCCACGTTCAGCACCAGGTCGATGCCGTCGACGTGGATACCGCGCGCGGCGACATCGGTGGCGACGAGGACGTTGACGTAACCGTCCTTGAAGTCGGCCAGCGTCCGGGTCCGCGCACCCTGCGTCATACCGCCGTGCAGCGCGTCCGCCTTCGCACCGGCGTCGCGCAGCTGCTCGGCGACACGGTCGGCGCCCAGCTGGGTGCGGACGAAGATGATGGTGCGGCCCTTGCGGGAGGCGATCGCGGCGGTGACCGGCGCCTTGTCCTTGGGCTTCACGATCAGGATGTGGTGCGACATGGTCGTCACGGCACCCTGCGCGGCGTCGACCTCGTGCAGGACCGGGTCCTTCAGGTACCGGTCGACGAGGGTCTTGATCTCGTTCTCCATGGTCGCGGAGAACAGCATGCGCTGACCGCCGGCCGGGACCTGGTCGAGCAGCTCGGTGACCTCGGGCAGGAAGCCCAGGTCGGACATCTGGTCGGCCTCGTCGAGAACGGCGACCTCGACGTCCTGCAGCGAGCAGGCGCCGCGGTTGATGATGTCGCGCAGGCGGCCCGGGGTGGCCACCAGCACGTCCACGCCGCGCTCCAGGGCGTAGATCTGGTTCCCCATCGACGTACCGCCGCAGACGACCTTCATCTTCAGGCCGAGCTGGTCGCCGTACGGCTGGAGAGCGTCCGCGACCTGCATCGCGAGCTCACGGGTCGGGGTGAGGATGACGGCGCGCGGACGGTGCTTCTCGGTGCGGCCGCCGGACAGGCGGGCCAGCGTCGGGAGACCGAACGACAGGGTCTTGCCGGAGCCGGTGCGACCGCGGCCCAGGATGTCCTTGCCGGCCAGGGCGTCCGGGATGGTCGCGGCCTGGATCGGGAAGGGGGTGGTCACGCCGTTCTGCGCAAGCTTGCGCACGACGCCCTCGGGGAGACCGAGGTCCGAGAAGGTGGCCTCGGGGGCCTCCTCGACGACCGCGTTCTCAGCGTCCTCGGGCATGACGACGTGATCAGTACTGGAAATGGACATGCGTATGCGAAACCTTCCGGAGTCTCGTCGGCACGCGCCCGTCAACTCCGTGATTCGCAATCGACCGCCTCAATGCGGTCCGCCACGGCAAGGGAGAGTACGCGCCACACGGCGCGCTCTGCAGTGGCGCCGGGCAAATGGGATCAAACGATCTACCACCATACGCACCCCCAGCCCCCCAGCGCAAACCAGCCGTCAACCCTGTAGGCAACGTCACTCGCCCCGGCCGTAGGCACCCTCACGTGCCCTGCCCCCTCGACCCCCGCAGGCCCTACCTCACGCAGGCGCCCCCGCAGCCGGCGCCGGCTCCCGCTGAGCCAACTGCGGCCCCGTCTCCTCATGCGCCGACGACGACGGCTCGGCCACGGTGGGCGTAGGCGTGACGGACGTCGGCTGCTCCGTCGGCGTCGGTTCCGGATCCGCCGGCCGGGTGGGCGTCGGCTCAGCCGTACGCGTGGGACCCGGCTTCGCGCTCTGCCCCGGCTTCACCGGCGGCCTGCCCCCGGCAGGAGCGGACGCGCTCGCATCGCCGGACGGCGAGGCCGACGGAGAACCCGACTCGGCGCCCTTGTCCGCGCCCTTGCCCTTGCCCTTCCCCTTCGCCCGCTTGCCGTCGTCCGCATGCGCCCCGAACCCGGACCCGCCCCCCGACACCGCCGCACCCCCGTCGGGCGCCTCATCACCCCGCTCCCCCGCCGAATGCGACGGCTTGGCACCCCCGCCACCACCGTCGTCACCCACACTCATACAGCCGGCGGCAGCGGCGACGGCCATCACCGTGGCAGCCAGACGGACAGGTACGTACAAGGGGCGCACGGGAGCCACCTCCAGGGGCGGGCGAAGAAGTCAACCTGCCCAACTCCCGCCGCCCACAAGAGGACACGCGCCCGCACCAGTGCGACACAACCCCGGCACCGAAAGACCCCGGAGCCGCCTCACCCGTACCCGAGCGCGTGCAACCGCTCGTCGTCGATCCCGAAGTGATGCGCGATCTCATGCACCACCGTCACCTCGGTCTCGGCCACGACCTCCTCCCGCGACTCACACATCCGCAGCGTCGGCCCCCGGTAGATCGTGATCCGGTCCGGCAGCACCCCGGCGTACCACTCCCCGCGATCGGTCAGCGGAGTCCCCTCGTACAACCCGAGCAGCTCGGGATCGTCCGCCGGCGGCTCGTCCTCGACGAACACCGCGACGTTGTCCATCAGCCGCGTCAACTCCGGCGGAATCCGGTCCAGCGCCTCGGCGACCAGTTCCTCGAACTCCTCGCGCGTCATCTCCAGCACACGCCCATTGTCAGGCACGAACCAGCCAGGAAGGAGCCGCCAACGGCCCCGCATATCCACCACGGCACTTGGGCATACGGGACCAATGGCCCGCGTCCCCGCCGCGTTCAGGAAAGCTGTCGGACCCCTCCCCAGGGCCCCGCGCGCCCTCGCCCGCCGCTACGCCACCCGCCGCCCGGGCCCCACCCCGGAACTCGTCACCCAGCCCCACCCGTGGACCCGCGCCGTCGGCCTGGTCATCGTCGTCCTCATCGGCACCTGGCTCGGCCTGCTGATCGTCGGCAACGTCCGCGCCCCCGTCGGCCCCATGAACACGACGATGACCCTGCGCCCCTCCCTCACCGGCGGCACAAAGATCAACGTCTCCCCCCTCGGCGCCCTCCAACTCGACAGCCACATCGCCCCGGTCCGCCTGGACGTCAACGTCGACCAGCTCGACCCCGTCCGCTCCCAGGCCCTCGTGGACCACCCCGAACGCCTCTCCGGCCTCCAGGACGAAGTCACCCAGGACGTCACCCACGGCACCGTCGACCTGGCCCTGCGCAGCTGCGTCGCCGTCGTCACCGGCGCCACCGCCCTCGGCCTCGCCGTCTACCGCCGCCCCCGCCGCGCCCTCGCCGCCGGCGGCCTCGCCCTCACCCTCCTGGCCGCCTCCGGCGGCACGGCGTACGCCACCTGGAACCCGGAGTCGGTCCTGGAACCGAAGTTCTCAGGACTGCTCTCCTCCGCCCCGTCCCTGGTCGGCAACGCCCGCAGCATCGTCACCGAATTCGACGTCTACCAAAAGGAGTTGGCCCGCCTGGTCACGAACGTGACCAAGCTCTACGACGCCACCTCCACGCTCCCCGCCTACGCGCCGGACCCCACCACCATCCGCGTCCTGCACGTCTCCGACATCCACCTCAACCCGGCGAGCTGGAAGATCATCGGCTCGCTCGTCGACCAGTACAAGGTCAACGTCATCGTCGACTCCGGCGACACCATGGACCACGGCACCGCCGCCGAGAACGGCTTCCTCGACCCCATCGAGGACCTCGGCGCCCCCTACGTCTGGGTCCGCGGCAACCACGACTCCCGCCTCACCCAGCGCTACCTCGAAGACCTCAAGAACGTCCACGTCCTCGACGAAGGCAAGGCGAAGACCATCGCCGGCCTGCGCTTCGCCGGCATCGGCGACCCCCAGTTCACCCCCGACCGCTCCCAGGTCCCCGGCGGCGACGCCGCCAACGAACTGGCGGGCGCCCGGCTGGCCACCGCCCTGCGCGACCAGAAGACCGCGGGCACCCCCGTCGACGTCGCCGTCGCCCACGAACCCGTGGCCGCCCGCCAGACCGACGGCGAGGTCCCCCTCGCCCTGGCCGGCCACATCCACCACCAGGAAATGGAGCTCCTCCCCTACGGCACCCGCCTGCGTATCGAAGGCTCCACCGGCGGCAGCGGCCTGCGCGCCATCGAGGGCAAGCACCCCGACCCCATCCAGACCTCGATCCTCTACTTCGACCGCGAGACCCGCCGCCTCCAGGCCTGGGACGAGATCGAACTCGGCGGCCTCGGCCTCACGACCGCGGAGGTGAGGCGCCACCTGGTGGAGGAGAACCAACCGGGCGCCACCGAATCCGCGACGACGTCCCCCACGTCCCCCACCCCCACCCCGTAAACCGTTTTGGCGATACCTCCCGCCATCCCATATGCTTCTCACGTCCCCGACGCGCTGAGAAGCGCCCAGGCGGGCCGATAGCCCTCATCGTCTAGCGGCCTAGGACGCCGCCCTTTCAAGGCGGTAGCACGGGTTCGAATCCCGTTGGGGGCACGCAGTACGGTGTGCGACACTGTCGTACGCATCGCATGGTCCTGTGGAGCAGTTTGGAGTGCTCGCCACCCTGTCAAGGTGGAGGCCGCGGGTTCAAATCCCGTCAGGACCGCTGTGAGGCTTCGCAAGAGCCCTCACGGCTGGGTAGCTCAGTTGGTACGAGCGATCGCCTGAAAAGCGATAGGTCGCCGGTTCGACCCCGGCCCCAGCCACAACGGAAAGCCCTCGTCGATCACTCGGCGGGGGCTTTCGTGCGTCCTGCCCCAACCGCCGCCAGGCGCCACGGACAAAAGCGTTCGCCACGGATTTCGGTGGGATGAGATCCTGGATCGCGTATGTCTACGCACCCCGCCCCCGCCCTGGGCGCCCTCGCCCCCCGTCTGACCGAGTTGTCCCTGCGTGATGCGCAGCGGCTCGGGCGGCGGCTCGAAGGTGCGCGCAAGATTCGTAAGCCGGAGGCGCGGGACGCCGTGCTCGCCGAGATCGAGGCGGAGATCGCCAAGGGCGAGGAGCGGATCGCCGGCCGGCGGGCCCGGGTGCCTGCGGTCACGTATCCCGAGCAGCTGCCGGTCAGCCAGAAGAAGGACGACATCGCGGCCGCCATCCGCGATCACCAGGTCGTGATCGTCGCCGGTGAGACGGGGTCCGGCAAGACCACGCAGATCCCCAAGATCTGCATGGAGCTGGGGCGCGGCGTCCGCGGCATGATCGGGCACACCCAGCCCCGCCGTATCGCCGCCCGTACCGTCGCGGAGCGCGTGGCCGAGGAGCTCGACACGCCGCTGGGCGAGGCCGTCGGCTGGAAGGTGCGGTTCACCGACCAGGTGAGCCCGGAGGCGACCTTCCTCAAGCTCATGACGGACGGCATCCTGCTGGCCGAGATCCAGACCGACCGCGAGTTGCGCGCCTACGACACGATCATCATCGACGAGGCCCACGAGCGGTCCCTGAACATCGACTTCCTGCTCGGCTATCTGGCCCAGCTGCTGCCGAAGCGGCCGGATCTGAAGGTCGTCATCACCTCGGCCACCATCGATCCGGAGCGTTTCTCCCGGCACTTCGGTGACGCGCCGATCATCGAGGTCAGCGGCCGGACGTATCCGGTGGAGGTGCGCTATCGGCCGCTCCTGGAGGAGGACTCCGAGGACGCCGACCGCGACCAGATCACCGCGATCACGGACGCGGTGGAAGAGCTGATGGGGGAGGGGAAGGGCGACATCCTCGTCTTTCTCTCCGGGGAGCGGGAGATCCGGGACACGGCGGACGCGCTCACCAAGAAGCAGTACCGCTTCACGGAGATCCTTCCGCTCTACGCCCGGCTCTCCCATGCCGAGCAGCACCGCGTCTTCCAGCCGCACACCGGCCGCAGGATCGTTCTGGCGACCAACGTCGCGGAGACGTCGCTGACCGTTCCGGGCATCAAGTACGTCATCGACCCCGGCTTCGCCCGGATCAGCCGGTACAGCCATCGCACGAAGGTGCAGCGGCTGCCCATCGAGCCGGTCTCCCAGGCCAGCGCCAACCAGCGCAAGGGCCGCTGCGGCCGGACGAGCGACGGCATCTGCATCCGGCTGTACTCCGAGGACGACTTCGTCGCCCGCCCGGAGTTCACGGACGCGGAGATCCTCCGTACGAATCTGGCGTCCGTCATCCTGCAGATGACCGCGGCCGGCCTGGGCGACATCGAGAAGTTCCCGTTCATCGATCCGCCGGACCACCGCAACATCCGCGACGGCGTGCAGCTCCTGCAGGAGCTCGGTGCGCTGGATCCGGCGCAGAAGGACGCACGCAAGCGGCTCACGGACACCGGCCGCAAGCTCGCTCAGCTGCCCGTCGACCCGCGGCTGGCCCGGATGGTCCTGGAGGCCGACAAGAACGGCTGTGTCCGCGAGGTCATGGTCATAGCGGCGGCGCTGTCCATCCAGGATCCGCGCGAGCGGCCGGCCGACAAGCAGGCCCAGGCCGACCAGCAGCACGCCCGCTTCCGGGACGAGACGAGCGACTTCCTCGCGTATCTGAACCTGTGGCGTTACGTCCGTGAACAGCAGCGCGAGCGGGGCTCGTCGTCGTTCCGCCGGATGTGCAAGCAGGAGTACCTGAACTTCCTGCGCATCCGCGAATGGCAGGACATCTACTCGCAGCTGCGTACCGTCGCCAAGCAGATGGGCATCCACCTCAACGAGGACGACGCCCCCGCCGACCGCGTGCATGTCTCCCTCCTCGCCGGCCTGCTGTCGCACGTCGGCATGAAGGACGTGAAGGACGGCGCGAAGAACGAGTATCTGGGCGCCCGCAGCGCCAAGTTCGCGGTCTTCCCCGGCTCGGCCCTCTTCAAGAAGCCCCCGCGCTTCGTGATGTCCGCCGAGCTCGTGGAGACCTCGCGCCTGTGGGCCCGCGTCAACGCGAAGATCGAGCCCGAGTGGGTGGAGCCGCTGGCGGAGCATCTGCTGAAGCGCACGTATTCGGAGCCGCACTGGGAGAAGGACCAGGCCGCGGTGATGGCGTACGAGAAGGTCACGCTGTACGGCGTCCCGATCATCGCCCAGCGCAAGGTCAACTACGGCCGTATCGACCCGGAGACCAGCCGGGAGCTGTTCATCCGCAATGCCCTGGTCGAGGGCGACTGGCGCACACACCACAAGTTCTTCGCCGACAACCGCAAACTCCTCAGCGAGGTCGAGGAGTTGGAGCACCGGGCGCGGCGCCGGGACATCGTCGTGGACGACGACACGCTGTTCGACTTCTACGACCAGCGGGTGCCCGACCATGTGGTTTCCGGTGCCCACTTCGACTCCTGGTGGAAGCACAAGCGGCACGAGGAGCCGGAGTACCTGGACTTCGAGCGCGCGATGCTCATCCGGGAGTCGGCCGAGGCGGTCACGAAGGCCGACTATCCCGACGCGTGGCGGCAGGGGCAGCTGAAGTTCCGTGTCACGTACCAGTTCGAGCCGGGCGCGGACGCGGACGGCGTGACGGTCCACGTCCCGCTCCAGGTCCTCAACCAGGTCACGGACGAGGGCTTCGACTGGCAGATCCCGGGTCTGCGGGAAGAGCTGGTGACGGAGCTGATCCGCTCCCTGCCGAAGCCGATCCGCCGTCACTACGTACCGGCGCCGAACTTCGCGAAGCGCTTCCTGGATGCGGCGGTGCCGCTGCAGGAACCGCTGACGGTGACCATGGCGCGCGAGCTGAAGCGCATGGTCGGAGTTCCCTTCACCGCCGATGACTTCGACTGGTCTAAGGTCCCCGACCATCTGCGCATCACGTTCCGGATCATCGACGAGCGGCGCCGAAAGCTGGCGGAGGACAAGGACCTGGAGACCTTGAGGCTCCGTCTGAAGCCGAAGGCGCGGCAGGCCCTCTCGCAGGCCGCGGCGGCCACCGCCTCCCGTCAGGGCGGTGAGTCCCTGGAACGCAAGGGCCTGACCGACTGGACCATCGGCACGCTGACCCGTGTCTTCGAGACCCGCCGCGCCGGCCAGCCGGTCAAGGCGTACCCGGCGCTGGTGGATGACGGCGACGCGGTCTCGGTCCGGCTCTTCGACACGGAGGCGGAGCAGGCGGAGGCGATGTGGAAGGGCACCCGCCGCCTGATCGTGCGCAACATTCCGGTCAACCCGGCGAAGTTCGCGTCCGAGAAGCTGACGAACGCCCAGAAGCTGGCCCTGTCCGCCAACCCCCACGGCTCGATCCAGGCTCTCTTCGACGACTGCGCGATGGCGGCGGCGGACAAGCTGATCGGTGACTTCGGGGGGCCGGTGTGGGACGAGGAGTCGTACCGGAAGCTGTACGACAAGGTCCGCGCCGAGATCGTCGACACGACGGTCCGTGCGGTGGGCCAGGTGCAGCAGGTGCTGGCCGCCTGGCAGGCCGCTGAGCGCCGTCTGAAGGCCGTACGAAGCCCTGTCCTGCTGGCGAACCTCACGGACGTCCGCAAGCAGGTGGACGCCCTGGTGAAGCCCGGTTTCGTGACGCAGGCGGGATTGCGCCGCCTGCCCGACCTCATGCGGTACCTGATCGCGGTGGACCGCCGCCTCCAGCAGATGCCGACGAATGTCCAGCGCGACACGACGCGTATGGAGAAGGTCCACGAGATGCAGGACGAGTACGCCTGGCTGCTGGAGCAGATGCCGCAGGGCCGTCCGGTCCCTTCGCGGGTGCTGGACGTCCGCTGGATGCTGGAGGAGCTCCGCGTCAGCTATTTCGCGCACGCGCTCGGCACGGCGTACCCGATCTCGGACAAGCGGATCGTGAAGGCAATCGACGCGCTGGCGCCGTAACGACCTGTGCACGCAGGGTGAGTTCGACCAGTGGGCTCGCCCTCCTGTACAGTCTCTTCTCGCAGCGCAACGCATGAATCGCGCAGCGAAACCTGGTCCTGTGGAGCAGTTTGGAGTGCTCGCCACCCTGTCAAGGTGGAGGCCGCGGGTTCAAATCCCGTCAGGACCGCAGTGAACGAGATCGGCCCGCATCCCGGCAAGGGAAGCGGGCCTTTCTTCATCCCCACCGCCCGCCTCCCGCCCTGCCAAGGTGGAGGCCGCACCCGCGGCGCAGCCGCATCGAGTACAGCAAATCCCGTCAGGACCGCAGTGAACGAGATCGGCCCGCATCCCGGCAAGGGAAGCGGGCCTTCTTCGTGTTCCGGCCGGTTCGGCGTCACCCGGTGGCCGGGGGAGCCCCCCGCCACCTTGACGGAGTCACATTCGCTCGGTACCCAGAAATCAGGGCTCTTCCCGGCGTGGCCCCTGGAGGTGGCGTATGGCGGCATCGACTAGGCACGAGACGCGGGCGTTGCTCCGTGCGCACCTGTCGGCCGCCTCCTGCTATCCGCGACATCTCACTCGGCACTGCCCGATCTGCCATCACCTGCTGCGCCTGGCGATGGCTTCCGCCCCGCACCCCGCCCCTCGCCCCGCCCTGCCGGCTCCGCCCCCTGAGGAAGTCGCCGAGGACGAGGCCACGTCCTCGGCGTGACCTGGGCGACGTCAACTGGCGCCCCGTCATGGGGCGCTGGAAGCCGTGTGCCCCAATAGCGCACATGGGCCAGAGGCAACAAGCACCGCGCCGTGTGACGGGTGTCACCGCATGAGTTTCCGGAAGCTTGGTACTTACGCCTCGCCTACAACTGGTCAATTTAATATGTGCAATTGCACCAGCTTCCGGCGATCGCCGGGTGCACACTGAGTGACCCTCAGGGCGAGTCCACAGGAGATCCGACGCGCCTCCCCAGACTCCGACAAGGCTGCCCACAGGACCACCTGCCGGCACACATCCTGCGCACAAAAAAGATCGCGCTGGACTCGGCGGAGTCCAGCGCGATCCACGACGCACCCTTGCTGCGTGCCTGAAGTGCTCTGATTGGCCTGGGCGTGGGCTCTGTTGGGGCAGAACCCGCGTCGCTTGGAGCTAGGGGTCGGGCGCCGCGGCGGTTGGGGGAAATGCCGTTTTGCCCGGTTATGAAGTTGTTCAGGCCTCGCTGCGCTGCTGCGGGATGCCCGCGAGCAATGCACGGACCTCCGCCTCGCGGTAGCGGCGGTGCCCGCCGAGCGTACGGATCGAAGTAAGCTTCCCGGCCTTCGCCCACCGCGTGACCGTCTTGGGGTCGACGCGGAACATGGTGGCGACCTCAGCCGGGGTCAGCAGCGGCTCGGCATCAGGGGTGCGAGCGGTCATGAGCGGCCTCCTCGGGAGAACCGAACCTTCTCGGTTCTTTCCTCTAAATTCTGCACCTTGACCCGCGTTGCCCGAAATGAGCGGACGCGAGTCGAGTCGGTTATAGGACGAACGGCTTGTCCTCGGCACTACAACTACACCATCTGTCCAGCCGCGTCGGCCAAACCGATGGAATTGCCCCTCCAGGTGTTCATCAGCGACGGAAGCCGATGGACCATGCCATAGCGGACAGTCACGCCCCTGTGACGATCAGTCACAGTGGCGTGCAGGAGTCCCAAGACCCCCCAAAGCGTGCAATGTCGAGCGAGAGTCCTCCCCGGACTCCTTGTCCTATTTTGGCACGAGGAGGGGTTAGGGGCGCAAGAGCCGCGTAAGTGCGGTCCGTCACGCTTACGCGTATTGACGCATCCTTCGCGCAGTACGCCCGGATCGGGGCCTACGTCCCATGCTGACGAGACATCAGGAACCCCAGAGCGAGCACGAAACCCCAAAACGGGCGTTTCGTCAAACGCCAGTTCGTTACATCACACAGTTCGTTACGTCACACCAGTCATGACTTCTCACCCGGACCGCTCAGTTGGCGGAACGCCGGTCCCGTACCGACCGCCAGCGCTCCACCAGCCGTCCGTAGGCCGTCCCCGCGGCTGCCCCGTCGCCGCGCCGCAGCGCGTCGATGCCGTCGGCCACGTCCGCCGCCGAGTGGTCGTCCTCCAGCTCACCGGCCGACAGGGTGTGCACGAGGCCGCCGTAGTCCAGCTCGACCAGTGAGCGCGGATGGAACTCCTCCAGCCAGCGCCCGACGTCCACCAGGCCGTCGATGAGGGGCCCTTCGTCGATGGCGTCCTTCAGGGTCCGCAGGGCCCGCGCCACCCGCCGCCGCGCCTGCACCATCGGCGTCCGGTAGCGCAGCATCGGGGGAATGTCGCCCGAGCCCTTGTCGAAGCGCCGCTCCCCGTCCGACACCAGCACGAACCAGTGCAGCGGCACCTGCCACGTCGACGTGCGGATCCACGGCCTGGCGTCCGGGTTGCGGGCCAGCCAGCGCTCGTAGTCCTGGGCCGCCTGGCGCCGCACGACCTCCGGCAGCACCGCGTCCAGAACGGGCCCCGGCAGCTCGTCGCCGAGCTCTTCCAGGGCCTGCCAGCCGCGCAGCCGGGTACGCCACGGGCACACGCACAGCACGCCCTCGACCTCGAGCACGAAGGCGTCGCCGCTCTCGTGCACCGGCACCGGGATGGGCGGAGTGGGCAGCAAGTCGGCCAGCGAGCGGCGCAGTTCGTCCTGGTACGAGGGACGGTCCGCACGGCGGGCATAGCGGGCCCAGTGGTCGCGCTCCGGTTCCGGGAAGGCGGCCAGTGGTTCGTACACCCGCAGATAGGTCGCGTACGGGACGATCACCGAGGACACCTTGGGCACGCCTGCTCCCTCCCCCGCCGTCTGCCAGGGAAACCTGCGAAACCCGCTCACAAACGTGCGGGAAAACTATGCAAATCGTCGCACGGGTGTACTCCGGGAGTAGGTGATCCTGAGCACTGCGGGTTGGACGGGCGCCGGCGGGTTTAATCTCATGCTCACAGCTCTCCCGCCACCCGTACGGGAGCTCGCTCCAATCGCCGCACCGTACTCAGGAGTCACCACAGTGACCGACGTAACACACGGCGTCCTGCACACCCTGTTCCACTCGGACCAGGGGGGTCATGAGCAAGTCGTGCTCTGCCAGGACCGCGCCAGCGGCCTCAAGGCCGTCATCGCCATCCACTCCACCGCTCTGGGCCCCGCCCTGGGCGGTACGCGCTTCTACCCGTACGCGACCGAGGAAGAGGCCGTCGCCGACGCGCTGAACCTCGCGCGCGGGATGTCGTACAAGAACGCCATGGCCGGTCTCGACCACGGCGGCGGCAAAGCCGTGATCATCGGCGACCCGGAGAAGATCAAGTCCGACGAGCTGCTGCTGGCCTACGGCCGGTTCGTGGCCTCGCTGGGCGGCCGCTACGTCACCGCGTGCGACGTCGGTACGTACGTCGCCGACATGGACGTCGTGGCCCGCGAGTGCCGCTGGACCACCGGGCGCTCCCCGCAGAACGGCGGCGCGGGCGACTCCTCCGTGCTCACCGCCTTCGGCGTCTACCAGGGCATGCGCGCCTCGGCCCAGCACCAGTGGGGCGACCCGTCGCTGCGCGGCCGCAAGGTCGGCATCGCGGGCGTCGGCAAGGTCGGCCACCACCTGGTGGAGCACCTGCGGGCGGAGGGCGCCGAGGTCGTCATCACGGACGTGCGCGAGGAGGCCGTCGGCCGGATCCTCGCCGCGCACCCGGAGGGTGTGACGGCAGTCGCCGACACCGCGACCCTGATCCGGGCCGAGGGCCTCGACATCTACGCCCCCTGCGCGCTCGGCGGAGCCCTGAACGACGACACCGTGCCGGCGCTGACCGCCTCGGTGGTGTGCGGCGCGGCCAACAACCAGCTCGCCCACCCGGGCGTCGAGAAGGACCTCGCCGACCGCGGGATCCTCTACGCGCCCGACTACGTGGTGAACGCCGGCGGTGTCATCCAGGTCGCCGACGAGCTGCACGGCTTCGACTTCGAGCGGTGCAAGGCGAAGGCCGCGAAGATCTACGACACCACGCTGGCCATATTCGCACGTGCGAAGACGGACGGGATCCCGCCGGCCGCCGCGGCCGACCGGATCGCCGAACAGCGAATGGCGGAGGCACGCACGACGCTCTGATCCGGGGGCAATGGATCATCCGGAAGCCCTGAAAAGGGTTTGAGCGGTACCCGCCGGTGGGCAGTTGGAGAGAACTCTCACTTCTACCGGCGGGTCGACCGCCGATAAGTGGTTAAAATCGCGGTTGACCAGCGAGGACAGGGCACCTCGAAGGTCCTGTGCACACGCGCGTGCTGCGGGCGACGTACCGTATGGGCGCGGGCTCAGGTACCGTGGAAGCCCTACGGACCGGCCTCTCCACGGAGAGTCCGTTCTGGATCATGAACGCGTGTCAGACTCTGGGGCCGTCGAGCCCCGTCGTTAAGGGGGTCGAGCCATGGGGCGCGGCCGGGCCAAGGCCAAGCAGACGAAGGTCGCCCGCCAGCTGAAGTACAACAGCGGTGGGACGGATCTCTCACGCCTGGCTGACGAGCTGGGCGCATCGCCGTCGAACCAGTCGCCGAACGGCGAACCGTTCGAGGACGATGAGCAGGATGACGACGACTTGTACTCCCGTTATGCCGACCTCTATGAGGACGACGACGAGGACGAGGACGGCGATCCCTCACAGCAACGTCGCGGAGCTTGACCTTGTATTGAGCACCCACCCGGTCGGTGACTTCGGTCGCCGACCGGGTTCTGTGCTGCTTGCAGGGCTTCAGCCCCGGGCGTGTCTACTTTGAGTACGTACCGACGAGGGCCGCGCCCGTCTCGTGGTCGCCCCTGTCCGTGATCTCGCCGGCGACCCAGGCGTCCACGCCACGGTCGGCCAGCGTCTCCAGCGCCGCGTCCGTGGACTCCTCGGGCACGATCGCGATCATGCCGACGCCCATGTTCAGCGTCTTCTCCAGCTCCAGGCGCTCGACCTGACCGGTCCGGCCGACGAGGTCGAAGATCGGGGCCGGCGTCCAGGTGGAGCGGTCGACGATCGCGTGCAGGTCGTCCGGGATCACCCGGGCCAGGTTCGCCGCGAGGCCGCCGCCCGTGATGTGGCTGAACGCGTGCACGTCCGTGGTGCGGGTGAGGGCCAGGCAGTCCAGCGAGTAGATCTTGGTGGGCTCCAGCAGTTCCTCGCCGAGGGGGCGGCCGAGCTCGTCGATCTGCGCGTCCAGGGCGAGGCCGCCCTGGTTCAGCAGGACGTGCCGGACCAGCGAGTACCCGTTCGAGTGAAGGCCGGATGCCGCCATGGCGATCACCGCGTCACCCGTACGGATGCGATCCGGGCCCAGCAGCCGGTCGGCCTCCACGACACCCGTGCCGGCGCCGGCCACGTCGAAGTCGTTCTCGCCCAGCAGACCCGGGTGCTCGGCCGTCTCGCCGCCGACCAGGGCGCAGCCGGCGAGCACACAGCCCTCGGCGATGCCCTTGACGATGGCGGCGACCCGCTCGGGGTGGACCTTGCCGACGCAGATGTAGTCGGTCATGAACAGCGGCTCGGCACCGCACACCACGATGTCGTCCATGACCATCGCGA
Organism: Streptomyces sp. NBC_00299; assembly: GCF_036173045.1. Classification (GTDB taxonomy): domain Bacteria; phylum Actinomycetota; class Actinomycetes; order Streptomycetales; family Streptomycetaceae; genus Streptomyces; species Streptomyces machairae. The sequence goes on along the minus strand of NZ_CP108039.1, from coordinate 5,034,204 downwards.
CCAGGTCGTGGCCGATCGTGTCGTAGACGCCCATCTGGCGGGCGATGTCGACCTTGGTTCCGACACCGTCGGTGGCGGAGGCGAGCAGCGGGCGCTCGTAGCGCTTGAGGGCGGAGGCGTCGAAGAGGCCGGCGAAACCGCCGAGGCCGCCGAGGACCTCGGGGCGCTGCGTCTTCTTCACCCACTCCTTCATCAGCTCGACCGCGCGGTCGCCCGCTTCGATGTCGACGCCCGCGGCTGCGTAGCTGGCACCAGTTGTCTCAGACATGGCTAGTGAGAACCTTCGTGTCGTACGGCAGGTGTTACGGGCCGCTTACGGGCGGCGGATCGCGTCGGCCGCGGCCGTGGCGGCCGGGCCGGCGGCCAGCTCCGTTTCCAGCAGCTGCTTGCCGAGCAGCTCGGGGTCCGGGAGATCCATCGGGTACTCGCCATCGAAGCAGGCGCGGCAGAGGTTCGGCTTGGCGATGGTGGTCGCCTCGATCATGCCGTCGATGGAGATGTAGGAGAGCGAGTCGGCCCCGAGCGAGGTGCCGATCTCGTCGATGGACATGCCGTTGGCGATCAGCTCGGCGCGGGTGGCGAAGTCGATGCCGAAGAAGCAGGGCCACTTCACGGGGGGAGAGGAGATCCGGATGTGGACCTCGGCTGCTCCCGCCTCGCGGAGCATGCGGACCAGGGCCCGCTGGGTGTTGCCGCGCACGATCGAGTCGTCCACGACCACCAGGCGCTTGCCCTTGATGACTTCCTTCAGCGGGTTCAGCTTCAGACGGATGCCGAGCTGGCGGATGGTCTGCGAGGGCTGGATGAACGTACGTCCGACGTACGCGTTCTTCACGAGACCCGCACCGAACGGGATACCGCTCGCCTCCGCGTAGCCGATGGCGGCCGGGGTGCCGGATTCCGGGGTCGCTATGACCAGGTCGGCGTCGACCGGGGCTTCCTTCGCGAGCTTGCGGCCCATCTCCACACGGGAGAGGTACACGTTCCGGCCGGCGATGTCGGTGTCCGGGCGGGCGAGGTACACGTACTCGAAGACACAGCCCTTGGGCTTTGCTTCCGCGAATCGTGAGGTGCGCAGGCCGTTCTCGTCGATGGCGATGAACTCGCCCGGCTCGACCTCACGGACGTAGCTGGCGCCGCAGATGTCGAGGGCGGCGGACTCGGAGGCGACGACCCAGCCGCGCTCGAGGCGGCCGAGGACCAGCGGGCGGATGCCCTGCGGGTCACGGGCGGCGTACAGGGTGTTCTCGTCCATGAAGACGAGACTGAAGGCGCCCTTGACCTGCGGAAGGACCGTGTGGGCCGCCTCCTCGATGGTCAGCGGCTTGCCGTCCTCGTCGACCTGGGCCGCGAGCAGCGCGGTGAGCAGGTCGGTGTCGTTGGTGGCTGCGACGCGCGGGGTGCGGCCACCCTCCTGCTTGGGCAGGTCGGCGACCATCTCGGCGAGCTGGGCCGTGTTGACCAGGTTGCCGTTGTGGCCGAGCGCGATGGAGCCGTGCGCGGTGGCACGGAACGTCGGCTGCGCGTTCTCCCAGACGGAGGCACCGGTGGTCGAGTAGCGGGCGTGGCCCACTGCGATGTGACCCTGGAGCGATCCGAGAGAGGTCTCGTCGAAGACCTGGGAGACCAGGCCCATGTCCTTGAAGACGAGGATCTGGGAGCCGTTACTGACCGCGATTCCCGCGGATTCCTGGCCCCGATGCTGGAGGGCGTAGAGCCCGAAGTACGTGAGCTTTGCGACCTCTTCACCCGGGGCCCAGACACCGAAGACGCCGCAAGCGTCCTGGGGGCCTTTCTCGCCGGGAAGCAGATCGTGATTGAGTCGACCGTCACCACGTGGCACGGCTCCGAGTGTAGGCGAGATCGACCACTGGTCCGAATTGGGGATACGCGCCAGTAAATGATCACTCAGCGGCGGACGCGTTTACGCGCTCGCCGTTTTCGCTGGTCAGCACCAGGGTGCGGTGATCCACTCGGTACTTCACCGTGCCGTCGAAGAGGCCCAGGAGGGTCTTCTCCGTATTCATGAGTGAGGTGTCGCACATCATTCGCGTGGTGGACGCCGTGCCGAGCGTGATACTGCCGTCGCGGACCGTGGCCTCGGCCCTCACCTTGTTGCAGCCGAGGCTGCCGTTGACCAGGCCGGTCTTCTCGTCGAACGTGAGGTGGGCCTTGCCGTCGGTGTCGGGGCTGGTGATGGCCCACTTCGTGCCCGCCAGCGGGGCCGCCTTCTCCTTGGTGAGGGCGACGCGGTCGCCGTCCGTCGTGGTGAGGGTGAGCTTGTCGCCGTCGACCTCGGCGGTGAGGTTGCCGTCGGAGAGGGTGCGGGCGAGGCTCACCTCGAAGTTCGGGGGGACGCCTTCGCAGGCCATCTCGGTCGCCTGCATCTTGTCGAAGGTGACCTTGCTGTCGGTGAAGGCGGCCTCGGCGCCGAAGTTGTTGCAGCCCAGGTTGCCCTTGACCTTGCCGCCGTCGGCGATGCGCACATAGGCGTTGCTCGGGGCGGCGCTCTTCTTTCCGTCGACGGTGACCTCGTCGACGGCCCAGTGCGCGCCGGTGACGGAGGCCGACGCCCCGGAGCCGACCGTGTCACTGCCCGCGTCCTCGCTGCCGCAGGCCACGGCGAGCGGGAGGAGGGTCAGCGTGGCGACGGCGGCCAGTCGCTTCTTGTCCTTACCGAGGGTGCCGAGTGTGTTCATGCCGGTGGGACGGGAGGGACGCGAGACTGGTTCCGCTTGTGAGGCCGGACGGGGCACGCCGGCCGCGGCCGCCCTTTCGTGGGCCCCGCCTCACCCCATGAGCGGCAGCAGCCCGCCCAGATCCGCCCGCTCCCCGCTCGCGCGCACCTTGGCCTGCGCGACGGACGCCTGCCACGCCACCCGCCCGGTCGCCAGCCGGATCCAGGTCAGCGGATCGGTCTCGACGACGTTCGGCGGCGTGCCCCGGGTGTGCCTCGGCCCCTCGACGCACTGCACGACGGCATACGGCGGAATCCGCACCTCGGTCGACCCGCCGGGTGCCTTCGCGGCGAGCGCGTCGGCGAGGAGGCGGGTGCAGGCGGCGAGGGCCTGACGGTCGTACGGGATGTCGAGGCCGGGGACGGCGGCGTTCAGGTCGTCGGTGTGGACGACGAGCTCGACGGTGCGGGTGACCAGGTAGTCGGCGAGGGGCATCGCGCCGATGCGGGCGGCGAGGAGCCGGCCGCCGGGGGCGTCCGCCAGCCGCTGTGTGAGGCGTTCCTCGGTGCCGGCGTAGAGGGCTACCAGGTCGGGGTTGGCGGCGGCGAGGTCGCGGGTGCCGTCGTCGATGTCGCCGGCGAGGGCCGCCGTGGCGAAGGGCCAGTCCAGGAGGGCGAGCTCGGCTTTCGCCGGTTCGTCGCGGTCGAGGTGGCGGCTCACGGCGTCCACGGTCATGGCCACGTGCGCCATCAGGTCCCGTACGGTCCAGCCCTCCAGGCGGGTGGGCAGGGCGACTTGCTCGGGGGTGAGGGTGCGGACGGCCTCGCGGACGTGCCCGAACTGGGTGAGGACCGCGGTGCGGATCTTGGCGGGGTCGTAGGTGCGGGCGCGCTTCTTGGCCGGGGGCATGGGCGCGAGGTTAGTCGGCGGCACCGACAACCGGGCCGACCACCTCGAACACCTCCTGGTTGCGCGGCACCCCGACGCCGCGCCAGCCGAAGGGCACGCCACGGGCGCTGTCCGGGTCCGGGCCGTCCATCAGCTGGAAGTGCAGGTGCGGCTCGGAGGAGTTGCCCGAGTTTCCGCAGCGGGCGATGACCTGCCCGGCGTGCACCCGGTCGCCCTCCCGGGCGGTGAGCGAGCCGCGCCGCAGGTGCGCGTAGGCCGCGTAGGTGCCGTTGCCGAGGTCCAGGATCAGGTGGTTGCCGAGGATGCGGCGAAGGCCCGCCATCTCGCGGACCGAGCCCTCGGCCAGCATCAGGTACAGCAGCCCCGCGAGCGAGTTGCGGCTCAGGTGATCGCGCTGCCCGTCGACCGCCCGCACGACCGTGGCGTCGGCGACCGCGAGGATCGGCGCCTCGAAGGCCGGGAAGTCCTGGGGGCGCCGCGCGATCGGCCACAGCCAGTGGAAGGCGGGGCGGGCGCCGGGTTCCGGTTCGGCGATGATGTCGATGGCGTACGTCTGCCCGTGGGCGTGGATGCCATGGCTCGGGGTGCGGTCGGCCGGGCTGTTCAGCGCGGACCAGCGGCCGGTGACCGGCGGGGCGACCTCGACGGGTTCCCGGGCCCGGCGCGAGCTGTCCGGGGCGCCGCCCCAGCGGTTGGCGACGGTGACGACAACGTACGCGAGGACCAGCGGCAGGAAGTCCCACCAGACCGGGTAGCCCCAGCCGAAGCAGATGTGGGCGATCACCAGGCCGATGAAGGCCAGCTGGAGGCCGCGGAAGGCCACCATGGCGAGCTTGCGTGCGGACATCGTTCCCCCTCCGGGTCGGTCCCTGTTCCCTGTTCGGTCCCTGTTCGGTCCCTTGCTTCGGGCATTGCCCCGGACGTCTCTTCGGGAGTTGCTCCGGGCCTTGTTACGGACGGGCCGCCGACAGCGCCACCAGCAGCGGCACGACCCGCCCCGGCGGCACCTCGTAACGGCCCCGGCCGGTCGTGTGCAGCCAGCCCGCGCCGGTGAGCTGGCGCAGGTGGTGGTAGATCTGGCCGGTCGTGCCGACCTCGTCCAGCTCGGCCAGTTCGGCCGCGGTGCGCCGGCCGGCGATGACCTCGCGGAGCAGCCGGAGCCGGACCGGGTGCCCCAGGGCCGCGAAGGACTCGGCGGCCTCGGTCCACTCGGCGTCCAGCAGCCCCTCGGTCAGCGCGCCGTGCTGCCACTCGTACTGCTCCCCGGTCGGCAGCCGTACCGCGCCGGTGAACAGCACTCCGCCGTCGGCCGCGCCCAGCTCGGCCAGCTGGTCCTTGAACCCCTGAAGGGCCCAGAAGTCGCCCTCGCCGATGCGGGGGGCGGTCTGCTGCGCGCGCTCCAGCGCTGCCAGCCGTCGCTCGAGGTCGGCGACGCGTTGTTCGAGTTCCACGCTGCGATGCTACGGAACTACGTAATTACGTGCAACCATCGGCATGCCGGCGCCCGGGGGTACGGCGAAGCCCCCGCCCGGTGACCGGACGGGGGCTTCGGAGCCGTAGGCCCCTCGGCTACTTCAGCAGCGCCGGAATCGTCGCCTCATGCGTCTCGCGCAGGTCCTCCAGGGAGAGCGCGAACTCGCCCTGCAGTTCCACCGAGTCGCCGTCGACGACACCGATGCGGGTGACCGGCAGGCCCCGCGCACCGCACATGTCGTTGAAGCGGAGCTCCTCGGAGCGCGGCACGGCGACGACCGCACGTCCCGCCGACTCGGAGAAGAGGAAGGTGAAGGCGTCGAGCCCGTCCGGTACGACCAGACGCGCGCCCTTGCCGCCGAGCAGCGCGGACTCGACGACCGCCTGGATCAGACCGCCGTCGGACAGGTCGTGGGCGGAGTCGATCATGCCGTCGCGGGAGGCGGAGATCAGGATCTCGGCGAGCAGCCGCTCGCGCTCCAGGTCCACCTGGGGCGGCCGACCGCCGAGGTGGTCGTGCACGACCTGCGACCAGGCCGAGCCGCCGAACTCCTCACGCGTGTCGCCGAGGAGGTAGAGCAGCTGCCCCTCCTCCTGGAAGGCGACCGGCGTGCGCCGCGCGACGTCGTCGATCACGCCGAGGACGGCCACGACCGGCGTCGGGTGGATGGCCACGTCGCCGGTCTGGTTGTAGAGCGAGACATTGCCGCCCGTGACCGGAGTGCCCAACTGCTGGCAGGCGTCCGCCAGTCCGCGCACGGCCTCCGCGAACTGCCACATCACCGCCGGGTCCTCGGGCGAGCCGAAGTTCAGGCAGTCGGAGACCGCGAGCGGCTTGGCGCCGGTCGTGGCGACGTTGCGGTACGCCTCCGCCAGCGCCAGCTGGGCGCCGTGGTACGGGTCCAGCTTCGCGTACCGGCCGTTGCCGTCCGTGGCGATGGCGACGCCGAGGCCGGTCTCCTCGTCGATGCGGATCATGCCGGAGTCCTCGGGCTGGGCGAGGACGGTGTTGCCCTGCACGAAGTGGTCGTACTGCGAGGTGATCCACTTCTTGGAGGCCTGGTTCGGGGAGCCGACCAGCTTCACGACCTGGTCCTTCAGCTCGGCCGAGGTCGTGGGCCGGGGCAGCTTGTTCGCGTCGTCGGCCTGCAGCTCGTCCTGCCAGGACGGACGGGCGTACGGGCGCTCGTAGACCGGGCCCTCGTGCGCCACGGTGCGCGGGTCGACGTCGACGATCTTGCCGCCGTGCCAGTAGATCTCCAGGCGGTCGCCGTCGGTCACCTCACCGATGACGGTGGCGATGACGTCCCACTTCTCGCAGATCTCCAGGAACCGGTCGACCTTCGCCGGCTCGACGACCGCGCACATGCGCTCCTGCGACTCGCTCATGAGGATTTCCTCGGGCGAGAGGGTCGAGTCACGCAGGGGCACGTCGTCCAGGGTCACGCGCATGCCGCCGGAGCCGTTGGAGGCGAGCTCGGACGTGGCGCACGACAGACCGGCGGCACCGAGGTCCTGGATACCGACGACCAGCTTCTCCTGGAAGGCCTCCAGGGTGCACTCGATGAGGAGCTTCTCCTGGAAGGGGTCGCCGACCTGGACGGCCGGGCGCTTCGACGGCTTGGCGTCGTCGAAGGTCTCGGACGCGAGGATCGACGCGCCGCCGATGCCGTCGCCGCCCGTACGGGCCCCGTACAGGATGACCTTGTTGCCGGCGCCGGACGCCTTCGCGAGGTGGATGTCCTCGTGCCGCATCACACCGATGGCGCCGGCGTTGACCAGCGGGTTGCCCTGGTAGCAGGAGTCGAAGACGACCTCGCCGCCGATGTTGGGCAGGCCCAGGCAGTTGCCGTAGCCGCCGATGCCCGCGACGACACCGGGGAGCACCCGCTTGGTGTCGGGGTGGTCGGCGGCACCGAAGCGCAGCGGGTCGACGACGGCCACCGGGCGCGCGCCCATCGCGATGATGTCGCGGACGATGCCGCCGACACCGGTCGCGGCACCCTGGTAGGGCTCGACGTACGACGGGTGGTTGTGCGACTCGACCTTGAAGGTCACGGCGTAACCCTGGCCGACGTCCACCACACCGGCGTTCTCGCCGATGCCGACGAGCATCGCGTCGGACTCGGGGGCCTTCTCGCCGAACTGGCGGAGGTGGACCTTGGAGGACTTGTACGAGCAGTGCTCGGACCACATGACCGAGTACATGGCGAGCTCGGCACCGGTGGGCCGACGGCCGAGGATCTCCACGACCCTCTCGTACTCGTCCTTCTTCAGGCCGAGTTCGGCCCAGGGCAGCTCGACGTCGGGGGTCGCGGCCGCGTGCTCGACCGTGTCCAGAGGCGTCCGGCTCATGCGTTGACCAGCTTCTTGAGGATCGAGGTGAAGAAGGGGAGACCGTCGGTGCGGCCCGACCCGATCAGGGGCTCGACGGCGTGCTCCGGGTGCGGCATGAGGCCTACGACGTTGCCGGCCTCGTTGGTGATGCCGGCGATGTCGTTGAGCGAGCCGTTCGGGTTGAAGTCCAGGTACCGGAACGCGACGCGGCCCTCGGCCTCCAGCTTGTCCAGCGTGTACTGGTCGGCGACATAACGGCCGTCCATGTTCTTGAGCGGGATGTGGATCTCCTGCCCGCTCTCGTAATCACTGGTCCAGGAGGTTTCCGCGTTCTCCACCCGCAGCTTCTGGTCGCGGCAGATGAAGTGCAGATGGTCGTTGCCGAGCATCCCGCCGGGCAGCAGGTGCGCCTCGGTGAGTACCTGGAAGCCGTTACAGATACCGAGGACCGGCAGTCCGGTCTTCGCCTGCTCGATGACGGTCTCCATCACCGGCGAGAACCGGGAGATGGCTCCGGCGCGCAGATAGTCGCCGTAGGAGAAACCGCCGGGCAGCACCACGGCATCGACCTGCTTGAGGTCCTTGTCCTTGTGCCAGAGGGCGACCGGTTCTGCGCCCGCGAGGCGGATCGCGCGCTGGGTGTCCCGGTCATCGAGACTCCCCGGGAAAGTGACGACGCCAATACGAGCGGTCACTTCGCGGCCTCCGCGACTTCCTCCACCTTGACGGTGAAGTCCTCGATCACGGTGTTGGCGAGGAAGGATTCCGCAAGATCGTGGATGCGGGCGAGCGCGGCCTCGTCGACCGGCCCGTCAACTTCCAGTTCGAATCGCTTTCCCTGACGTACGTCCGAGATGCCTTCGAATCCCAGCCGCGGCAGTGCGCGCTGCACCGCCTGGCCCTGGGGGTCGAGGATCTCCGGCTTGAGCATGACGTCGACTACGACGCGTGCCACTGGCACTCCCGGTGTGTGGTGCTGAGCAGGTTCCTTCAGACTACCCGCACAAAATTTCTACGCGAGTAGAGTTGTAGGAAGCTACGTGACAGCCATCACGATGAGGTACCGGAGGGGAGCGTTCACGAAAAGTTACGGGAAAGATCCCCGGTCAGCCGCAGATAGGTATTGCGCTCGGACACGCGGACAGATTTAGTCGGGCTTCACATTGCATTGCCGGGCACTGTACAAATGAATTGGCAAATAGCCGACACTCGGCACGTCATCCCAGCTGAGCTGTATGACATGCCGGACGAAGGGACCGATATTCGTGGCGCAGAAGGTCGTGGTCACTCTCTTTGACGACATCGACGGCTCGGAAGCGGCGGAAACGATCGCCTTCGGACTCGACGGCAAGTCGTACGAGATCGACCTGAATGAAGCCAATGCCAAGAAACTGCGTAAGGCGCTCGCGCCCTACGTGGACGCCGGCCGCAAGCGGTCGAAGTCAGGCAAGGCGTACAAGCAGACCGAGGTCGCCCCGGACCCGGCGGCCGTCCGGGCCTGGGCCCAGGCCAACAAGATGGAGGTGCCGGCCCGCGGCCGCATCCCCAAGAAGGTCTACGAGGCGTTCGCCTCGGCCCGGTGAGATGCTCCGAGGACATGTCCTCAGGGTCCGTCAGCGCACCCTGAGGACGGCCGACTTGAGCCGGTGCGACAACCGACTTGCGCTACCCCCCTGCTGATCAGCTAATGTCTGGGGCACGCCGCCGGGCGGGGCAGAAAAGCCCAGCTCGCCGAGCTTGCGGGTGTAGTTCAGTAGTAGAACATCCCCCTTCCAGGGGGAAGGCGCAGTGTGCAATTCCTGTCACCCGCTCTGCACCGCCGTACTGACCACGTAAGTGGATCAGGTAGGCTGGTGCTCGCACCGATCGGTGAGAGCCGGTCGGGGGCAATGCGGACGTAGCTCAGTTGGTAGAGCGCAACCTTGCCAAGGTTGAGGTCGCGAGTTCGAGCCTCGTCGTCCGCTCGGGAATGAGACCCCGGTCCTGATGGACCGGGGTCTTTTCGTTATCCGGCGCGCGTCTCCTGACATTTGTCATGCGGAGTGATGACAGCGCGCACTGCTTCCGGCGTCGGATCGCCGGGACGCTGGTGTCATGAACATCAACGAACACGAACACGTGATTGAGGTCACTGACCTGCGTCGTGTGTACGGGGGCGGGTTCGAAGCGGTGCGCGGAATCACGTTCTCCGTGGACCGCGGCGAGGTCTTCGCGCTGCTCGGCACCAATGGCGCGGGCAAGACGTCCACCGTCGAGCTGCTCGAAGGGCTCGCCCGGCCCGCCGCGGGGCGGGTGCGGGTACTCGGGCACGATCCCCACGCCGAGCGTGACGTCGTACGGCCGCGCACCGGGGTGATGTTGCAGGAGGGCGGCTTTCCGTCCGAGCTGACCGTCGCCGAGACCGCGCGGATGTGGGCGGGGTGCGTGAGCGGGGCCATGCCCGAGGCCGAGGCCCTGGACATGGTCGGGCTCGGGCGGCGGGCCGGGGTGCGGGTGAAGCAGCTGTCCGGCGGTGAACGGCGGCGGCTGGATCTGGCACTCGCCCTGCTCGGCAGGCCCGAGGTGCTGTTCCTGGACGAGCCGACGACCGGGCTCGACGCCGAAGGGCGCCGGGACACCTGGGAATTGGTGCGGGAGCTGCGCGACGCCGGTACGACCGTGCTGCTGACCACGCACTACCTCGAAGAGGCCGAGAACCTCGCCGACCGCATCGCGATCCTGCACGAGGGACGCATCGCCGCCGCCGGGACACCGGCCGAGGTGACGGCGGCGCAGCCCTCGCGGATCTCCTTCGAGCTGCCCCAGGGCTACTTCGTGGGAGATCTGCCGCCCCTCGACGACATGGGCGTGCGCGAGCACGAGATCGACGGGCGCGTCGTACGGCTGCGCACCCACGAGTTGCAGCGCACCGCGACCCGGCTCCTGGTGTGGGCGGACACAGCAGGGGTGGAGCTGCGGCGACTGGACGTGCGTCCGGCGTCGCTGGAGGAGGCGTTCCTGGGGATCGCGCGGGAGGCGGCCGGCGCCGCCGAGAAGAAGGAGTACGCGGCATGAGTACGGCGATGACCACCCCGGTGGGACGCATGACGGCGCTGGCCCGCGCGGAGGTGACACTGCTCGGACGCAGCAGGGGCACGCTGTTCGCGGCGCTGTTCGTGCCGCTGCTGCTGCCCTTCAGCGTGCGGGAGGCGGCGAAGGGGATGGACCTGGCGGAGGCCGGCCTTTCCCTCGGCACGGTCGTCCTGCCCGCATCGATCGGCTTCTCGCTGCTCTACGCGGTGTACGCCACGCTCGTCTCCGTCTACACCGCCCGGCGCGAGGAGCTCGTCCTCAAACGGCTGCGCACCGGCGAGCTCAAGGACGCGGAGATCCTGGCTGGGGCCGCGCTGCCGGCCGTGGTCACGGGCATCGCGCAGAGCCTGGTGCTGGCGGTCGGCTGCGCCGTCCTGCTCGACGTGGGCGCGCCGGCTGCTCCCCATCTGGCCGTGCTGGGCCTGCTGTTGGGGGTCGTGCTGTGCGCGTCGCTGGGCGCCGTGACCGCGTCGTTCACTCGCAGCGTCGAGAGTGCGCAGGTCACGACACTGCCCGTGGTGTTCCTGTCCATGATCTTCTCCGGGATGTTCGTCCCCCTCGAGGTACTGCCGGACCGGGTGGCGTCGGTGTGCGAGTTCCTGCCGCTGACCCCGGTGATCACCCTGCTGCGGGGTGGCTGGACCGGCGACCTGTCGGCGTACGAGGTGATCGGTCCCGTGGTGACCGGGCTGGCCTGGACGGTTCTGGGCGTGTTGGCTGTGCGACGGTGGTTCCGATGGGAGCCACGGCACTGAGGCAGGGGGGACGGCGCATGCGCGGGCCGGGAACGTGGTGGCGGGGGAAGAGCACCCCGGCGAAGGTCGAGACGTACACACGGTGGTCGTTCCACTTCTTCGCGGTGATCGAGGTCGCCACGCTCGGTCTGCCCGCCGTCGGCTCGACGCCGTCCGAGCCCGGGATCGCGCGCTGGCTGCTTCTGATGGTCTGCGCGCACGCCGTGGCCTGTGCCTTCACCGCGTCGCGGGCCCTCGACTGGACGCGCGGCCGCCGTGCGCAGCCGCTGCGGGCGATGGCGGGGCTCGTCACCGTCGCCCTGGCGGTCGTCGTCGCCGCCACCCTGATCGTGCGGTACGGCCCGAACGGCGAGGATGTCGACACCGCGGTGGGCACGGTCCTGGGCGGCACGCTGGCCTTCACGGTCGGCACCATCACGCTCGGCGTCGGCAGCAGGCGGCGCGTGTTCGCGGTCGTCGCGGGAACCGCGGTGGCCACCGGACTCGTGGCCCTGCCGCTCGGTTCCCCGGTCCCGGCGGCGCTGGGCGCGTCGGTGGCGGTCTTCATCGCCTGCGGAATCCTGGCCCTCACGTCCGGTTTCTCCGTCTGGCTCCTGAACGCCGTCTACGAACTCGACGAGGCCCGCGAGACCCGGGCCCGGCTCGCCGTCGCCGAGGAGCGGCTGCGGTTCGGGCGGGATCTGCACGACGTCATGGGGCGGAATCTGTCGGTCATCGCCCTGAAGAGCGAACTCGCCGTGCAGCTAGCGCGGCGCGGGCGGCCCGAGGCCGTGGAGCAGATGATCGAGGTGCAGCGCATCGCCGGCGAGTCGCAGCGCGAGGTGCGGGACGTCGTACGCGGCTATCGGGAGGTCGACCTGGAGGTCGAACTGGCCGGTGCGCAGGGGGTGTTGAAGGCGGCCGGGATCGAGTGCCGGGTGACCGGCCGGACGGCGGGGCTGCCCGTCGAGGTGCAGTCGGCGCTGGCCTGGGTGGTCCGGGAGGCGACCACCAATGTGCTGCGGCACGGGAATGCCGGGCGGTGCTCGGTGGGGGTATCGGTGAGCGAGGGGCGCGTGGTGTTGACGGTGGAGAACGACGGGGCAGCCGGAGCCTCCGACGAAGGTGGGGGCTCCGGGCTCGCCGGGCTGCGGGAGCGGCTGGCCGCGGTGGACGGGACGCTGGACGCCGGTCACGTGGGCGAGACGGTGTTCCGGCTGGTGGCCGAGGTGCCGCTGGCGGGGGCGGGTGTGCGGGAGGTCGCCGTATGACCGACCTGCCCAGCGACCGTACGTCCGGCCGCCCGGCAGGGCCCGTACGACTGCTCCTCGCCGACGACGAGCATCTGATCCGGGGGGCGCTCGCCACCCTGCTCTCCCTGGAGGACGACCTGATGATCGTCGCCGAGGCGGCGACCGGGCCGGAGGCGCTGGCGATGGCACGGGCGCACGAACCCGACGTGGCCGTCCTCGATCTGCAGATGCCCGGGGCGGACGGTGTGAAGGTCGCCACATCACTGCGGGCCGAACTGCCCAGGTGCCGGGTGCTGATCGTGACCAGTCACGGTCGGCCCGGGCATCTGAAACGGGCCCTTGCGGCGGGTGTGCGCGGGTTCGTCCCGAAGACCGTCAGCGCCCAGCGGCTCGCGGAGATCATCCGTACCGTGCACGCCGGAAACCGTTACGTCGATCCGGAGTTGGCCGCCGACGCCATCGCCGCCGGGGACTCGCCGCTGACCGCCCGGGAGGCCGAGGTGCTGGAACTCGCCGCCGACGGGGCGCCCGTCGCGGAGATCGCGGAGCGGGCCGCACTGTCACAGGGGACCGTGCGGAACTATCTGTCCTCCGCCGTCTCCAAGCTCGGGGCGGAAAACCGGCACGCGGCGGTGCGTCTCGCGCGGGAGCGGGGTTGGGTATAGTGGTTCTCGCGCCACGGCGCATGCGAACGTAGCTCAGTTGGTAGAGCGCAACCTTGCCAAGGTTGAGGTCGCGAGTTCGAACCTCGTCGTTCGCTCCATTTCGAAAGGCCCCCGGTTCTCCGGGGGCCTTTCGCGTTACGCCCAGCTCATGCCCGTCAGGCGCTCGTACGCCTCCACGTACTTCGCCCGGGTCGCGTCGACGACCTCCTGCGGCAGCGGCGGCGGGGGCTGCTCGCTCTTGCGGTCCCAGCCGGAAGCCGGCGAGGTCAGCCAGTCACGGACGAACTGCTTGTCGTACGACGGCTGCGCGCGGCCCGGCTCCCACTGCTCGGCCGGCCAGAAGCGGGAGGAGTCCGGGGTGAGGACCTCGTCGGCGATCACCAGCGTCTCCCCCTCGAAGCCGAACTCGAACTTGGTGTCCGCGAGGATGATGCCGCGGTCGCGGGCGATGTCCCGGCCGCGGGAGTAGACGGCGAGGGTCGCCTGGCGCAGCTGTGCGGCGGTGTCGGCGCCGACCTGGCGGACGACCTCCTCGTAGGAGACGTTCTCGTCGTGCTCGCCGACCGCGGCCTTGGTCGCCGGGGTGAAGATCGGGGCGGGCAGTTCGCTGCCGTCGACGAGGCCCTCGGGGAGGGCGAGGCCGCAGACCGTGCGGGAGTCGTTGTACTCCAGCAGGCCGGAGCCGGTGAGGTAGCCGCGGGCCACGGCCTCCACCGGGACCATCTGGAGCGACTTGCAGACGAGCGTGCGGCCCGCCCAGTCGGCGGGGGCGCCCTCGGGCACGTCGGTGCCCAGCACGTGGTTGGGGACCAGGTCGGCGAGCTGGTCGAACCACCACAGGGAGAGCTGCGTGAGGATGCGCCCCTTGTCGGGGATCTCGGTCGGCAGCACCCAGTCATAGGCGGACATACGGTCGCTGGCGACCATCACGAGGTCACCGGCCTCGTTCTGGTACAGCTCGCGCACCTTGCCGGTGTGCAGGTGCACCAGGCCCGGAACCTGGATCGGCTCGGGCTTTTCTACGAATCCGGACACGGTTCCTCCCCGTGGTTCTGTCCAATGGGTCGATTGTCCCGTACGGGGCGCTGACCTTGGACTGGGGGTGTGGTGGGTGAGCGGCTGAGGGTGTGCTGGGTGGCGACTGGGGTGTGCTGGGCGAGCTCAGTCACGCTTGCAGATGCGGTCCAGGAGGTTGGCGGTGGCGCGCTGGACCCGGGCGTCGACGTGGCCCGGGCGGTCCAGTGCCGGGGACCAGGCGAACGTCCCGGACGCGAAGACCAGGGCGCCGGACGTGGCGCGGTAGAGGGACGTCTCCTGGTGGCGCACGGCGCCTTCGCGGTCGGCGTACGGGGAGTGGGCGAGCAGGATGCGCTCCTCGTGCTCGGGGAGCGGGGTGCGCGGGAAGTAGCGGTCGGCCTCGCCCGCGACCATGTCCTTGATCTCGTCGCCCTCGTGGGCGCCGGTCGCCTCCCACAGCCAGTGGTCGGCGTTGCGGACGATCAGGGGGTGCGGCTCCGGGACCTGGCCCGCGTACTGGATGCCGATCACCTCCTGTTCGGGGCGGTCGATCTCGCGCCAGAGGACCGAGCGGCCGGGGCCCTTGCGCTTGCGGCAGGTGAGGAGCCGGTCCGGGACGCCGGACGGGGACGGGCCCAACTCCACCTGCCAGTACATGGAATTGGCGGAGAGGAACACCAGGGATGTGCCGTTCTCGCGGGCCAGCTCCACCGTGCGGCGCATGTTCGTCGACCAGTACTCGTCGTGGCCGGGGAAGACCAGGCCGCGGTAACGGGTGGGGTCGACGTGTCCTGCGTGCAGGTCGCGGGCGTCTGCGTAGGCGATGTCGTAGCCGTAGCGCTCGGCCCAGCGGATGAAGTCGTAGGCATGGCCGACGTGCAGGGGCAGGCCCGCACCCGCGTACGGGCGGTCGAAGGAGACGGTCGTGGCGGCGTCGGCCTCGCCGAGCAGCCGGCCGTCGTCATCCCACGCGTGGTAGAGGCTGGCGCCGATGCGGCCGTCCTCCGGGTAGAGGTTGTAGGCCTGCCAGGTCACGTCGGGGAGGAGCAGGAGCAGGTCCGCGGGGTGGTTGTCGCGGACGGTGAACGGGATGTGCGAGCGGTAGCCGTCGAGCGTGGTCAGGACGGCCACATACGCGCCGATGCTCCAGTACGACGGGATCTGCAGGCGCCAGGACAGCCACCAGTGGTGGCAGGAGACCGTGCGGTCGGCGGTGAGCGGGGGCGGCTGGACGATGCCGGAGAGGCGGGGGCTGGTGGTGATCTTCGCGGCGCCGTCACCGCCGTAGTGGCCGATCCGGTAGATGTCGACGGCGAATTCCTGCGGCGGGTCGACGGTGATGTGGAAGTCGACGGCCTCGCCGGGGGCGACCGCGCCGGTGGAGATGAAGCCCTTGATCTGGCGGCGCACGTCGTCGGCCGAGCGGGGGCCGGCGCTGCGGGGCGCGGGGACCCGCGGGGTGTCCGACGTCGGCGGGTGCGCCTGGCCGTCGACGTACCAGGGGACGACCTGGCCGGTGTCGTCGAAGTACGTCACATTGCCGCGCAGCCAGGGGACCGGGCCCTGGCCGAAGGGGTCCGTCACGGCGTGCGCGAGTGCGCCCGACTCCCAGCGGCGGATCTGCTCCGACCCCATGCCATACCCCTCCCTCGTCCCCCGTGGTTGCTGCATCGAGCGTCGTGTGTCGTGCGTCGTGGTGCGCGTCTGCTGCAAGTGCCCTGTGTTGCTTGCGGTTTGCTTGCGGTTCCCGCCGTGCGGCCTGGGCTTCTTGTGGCTGTCGTATGTCGTAAGCCCTTGCCATGTGCGCTATCGGTCCCAGCACATCACATTCCGCACGCATCCTGTCACTATTCGTTGCGAATTGGCCGAAAGTGGAACCGGGGGTTCCGACCGCATACGGCGGGCACGGCCGCCGTCAGACCAGGCGAACCGGCTTCTCCGGGCGTATCCCCGACTCCACCAGCCAGGCCCGCAGGGGGGTCGGGTCGCCGTCCTCGATGAGGCTGAGAACTCTGGGAGTCAGGTCGGCGGCCCGTTCGCCGTTGATGAGGAGCGTGGGGCCGTCGAGCCAGTCCAGCCCCGGCATCGCACCGGCGGTGTCCATCGCCGCGCAGCACACCATCGCCGTCACGTGGTCGGTGAGCAACTCGCGGGACGTGCGGGGCGGTTGGAGCGGGAAGAGGGGGAGCGCGCCGATGTCCAGGAGAGTGGTGCCGGGGTCGGGGGACGCCGTTCGCTCCGGCGGCGCCGCGGCCTCCTCGCGGGCCAACTCGGCGGTGATGCCTGCGGCGAGGGCGGAGCTGCGCTCGGTTTCCTGGTCTTCGGCGGGGTGATCGTCGGCCATGGCGGCGTAGGGGGGTTTAGTGGGTTTGGGGGCGGTGTCGGTGTCGTTGTGCGCACCGGAGGCCGGGGCGGTGTCGTTGTGCGCACCGGAGGCCGGGGCGGTGTCGGCGTGTGCGTCGGTGGTCTGGTGGGGGGTGGCTTCCGTCGTTGTCGTACGGCTTTGGGGCCTGTCCGACTCGGGGTGTCCTGTGTCGTTGGAGTACGCGGTGGAGGGCCCCAGGGCCGGTGGGGTCGTCAGGTGGTCCAGGACTCGGGAGAGGGTCGGGCCGTCCGTTTCCGGGCCCTCGGTGGTGCGGCGGACGCCGAGGGCGTCGAGGACGCGGTGGAGGCGGGCCGCGTCGGTGCGCCACTTGCGGTCGACGACCTCCTCCGGGTACTCCTGCCAGCCCACCGGGGACCAGTCCGGGCCGGGCTCGGCGGGGCCGCCGTGGAAGAGGCGGGCGGCGAGGAGTGAGGCCGCCTCGTCGACCGCGCCGGGCTCTTCGAGCAGGTCACAGGCGGGGCGCTCGCCCAGCCGGGACGCGAAGCCCTCGGCCAGACGGTCCCGGCGCGAGAGTTCGGTGAGGGCGGCGACGACGCCCGCGTCCAGCCGGGACGGCCAGCGGCCCATCCGCCAGGCGGGCAGCGCGACCCGCGTGAGCAACCGGTCCCAGCCCGCGTACGCCAGCCCGACCTGTTCCTGCGCGACGATCCGCAGTCCGTAATCCACAGCCTGTGCACGCTCGGCGGCCGCGACGGCCACGCCCCGCTCCATCTCGGCCGCATGGTCCCGGCAACTGCGCAACAGCAGCCGACCGACCCAGCCGATGCCCGCGCACACCGCCCGCGACCCCGGGCAACGGCCACGCGTCGAGGAGACGGCCACCGCGGCGTCCAGGCCCCGAACGAAGCGCCGGGCCTGGGCTATGTCCGGGTGCGCCGACGGTCCCGTACCGGCGACGACCGGGGCGAGGACCGCGCGCAGCTCGCCGACCCGCATCCACCACAGGAACGGGGAGCCGATGACGAGGACGGGGGCGGCAGGCGTACGGCGGTGGGCGCCGCGCGAGCTTCCGCCGCGCAGGCCGTTGAGACCGTCCTCGTCGCGGTCCTCCGCCGGGGGCGGCGGGCCGTGGGACGGGTGGGTGCGGTCCTCCAGCCAGCTGTCGCAGTCAGGCGTGAGCGCTATCGCGGACGGGGCGGGGACATCGAGGCGGTCGGCGAGGTCGCGCACCAGCCGGTAGAGGTCCGGGGCCTGCTCCTCGCCGATCGGGACCGTGGGACTGACGGCGGGGCGGGCCCGGGCGACCACCAGCGCGATCGCGGCGGCGGCGAGCAGGACGAGGACGGCGACGGGGATGACGACCCAGCGGGCGGCGTGCCAGCCCGGGCCGACGAAGTGGCCCGTGGAGACGCCGGCGAGCAGCACCACGGCGACCGCCGCGGGCAGCAGGGCGACGGCCAGCGCGCGGCTGCGGATGCGCAGCACCGCGAGGGCCCGGGCACGCGCGGCCTGCGCACCCATCTCCACACCCATACCGGTCACGGCCGGACCTCACCCCCTCCGCGCTGCCCTGGCTGTCCGAACTGTCCTGGCTTTGCTCACTCCCCCACTGTGGCACCCGCCACTGACATCGCAATGCCGGTGGGCCAAGTGCCGGAACGCTTGCGCCGCACCCTAGTTGGGGCTTCGGCCCACGTCAGCCGGATGGGGCATCGGTCACTCGATGGAATGGCTTTGGGGAAAGGTGGATGACGGACAGCGAGGATCAGGCCCCTGATCACGGCAGGTGGCGAGACCTGGTCCCGGACGGTGGCAGGCCCTGGTCCCGGCATGGATCAGGCCCCGAATCCTGAGACGGATTCGGGGCCTTCGGGGTTTATCCGGGGCGGGCGCTCGCGTTGATCCGGGGCGGGCGCTCGGGGTGGTTACTCGCCCGTCGCCGCCTTCGCCGCGATGTCCGTACGGTGCTGGGAACCGTCGAGCCGGATCCGGGCCACGGCCCGGTACGCGCGCTCGCGGGCCTGGGTGAGGTCCTTGCCGGTGGCCGTGACGGACAGGACGCGGCCGCCGGCGCTCAGGACCGAGTCGCCGTCCTGCTTGGTGCCGGCGTGCAGGACGTACGCGTGCGGGGCGTCCTCGGCGGCCACCTCGTCGAGGCCGGTGATCGGGTCGCCGGTGCGCGGGGTGCCGGGGTAGTTGTGCGAGGCGACGACCACGGTGACCGCGGCGTCGTCGCTCCAGCGCAGGGGCTCCAGGTCGGCGAGTTCGCCCTTGGCGGCGCCCAGCAGGACTCCGGCCAGCGGGGTCCTCAGGCGGGCCAGGACGACCTGGGTCTCGGGGTCGCCGAAGCGGGCGTTGAACTCGATGACCCGTACCCCGCGGGAGGTGATCGCGAGACCGGCGTAGAGCAGCCCGGAGAAGGGGGTGCCGCGGCGGCGCATCTCGTCGACCGTCGGCTGGAGGACGGCCTCCATGACCTCGTCGACCAGCTTCGGGTCGGCCCACGGGAGCGGGGAGTACGCGCCCATGCCGCCGGTGTTCGGGCCCTCGTCCCCGTCGAGCGCCCGCTTGAAGTCCTGGGCGGGCTGGAGCGGGAGCACCGTCCGGCCGTCGGTGATGGCGAAGAGGGAGACCTCGGGGCCGTCGAGGAACTCCTCGATGACGACGCGCTCGCAGGAGTTCGCGTGCGCCCTGGCCGCCTCGAGGTCGGCGGTCACGACGACGCCCTTGCCGGCGGCGAGGCCGTCGTCCTTGACGACGTACGGGGCGCCGAAGGCGTCGAGCGCCTCGTCGACCTCGGCGGGCGTCGTACAGACGTAGGAACGGGCGGTCGGGACGCCGGCCGCCGCCATCACGTCCTTGGCGAACGCCTTGGAACCCTCGATCTCCGCGGCCTCCCCGGAGGGGCCGAAGACCGGGATGCCCGCCGCGCGGACGGCGTCGGCGACCCCGGCGACGAGCGGTGCCTCCGGTCCGACGACCACGAGGTCGGCACCGAGCCGTTCCGCCAGCGCGGATACGGCCGTGCCGTCCAGGGCGTCGACCCGGTGCAGCTCGGCGACCTCGGCGATGCCGGCGTTGCCGGGGGCGCAGTGCAGCGCGGTGACGTCGGGGTCGAGGGACAGGGAGCGGCACAGGGCGTGTTCGCGGGCGCCGCTTCCGATGACAAGGACCTTCACGGGGGTCAGCCTAACGGGGTTTTTGTGCGGGGTGCCGAGGGGCCGGGGGTTCGTGACCTGTACGTTCCTCCAAGGCACTGTGCCCCGCTACTCGTTCGTGAACTCCTCCACCACCGTCGCCCCCAGCTCCCGCACGATCAGTTCACGGCCGGAGAGCGCCGACTCGTTGAGGTCGGGGTCGTCGTCCTCGGGGATGTCGTCCTCGAGGTTCACCGGTGGGCGCGGCTCCGGGGCGGAGGCAGGCTCGGGGGCCGGGGTGGGGGCGGCCGGCGCGGAGGCCGTCGAGGGCGGGGCGGGCGCCGCGGGCGTGGGCTGAGGAGAGGCCGGGCGCTGGGCGGACGTACCGCCACCGCCGTAGCCGCTGTTGCCGCCGGTGCCGCCTCCGCCTCCGCCGAAGCCCGGGGAGCCGCCCGGAGGCGGGGGAGCCGAGCCTCCGCCCGACGGGTCGACGACGGCCTCGATCTTCCACTGGACGTTGAACTGCTCGGCCAGCGCCTGGCGCAGGACGTCCTCGCTGCCGCTGCTCACGAAGTTGTCGCGCGCTCCGGCGTTGACGAAGCCGAGTTGGAGGGTGGTGCCGTCGAAGCCGGTCACCTGGGCGTTCTGGCTGAGCAGGATCCAGGTGAAGCGGCGGCGGTTCTTGACCGCCTCCAGGATGTTCGGCCAGAGCATGCGGGGGTCGACGCCGCTGCTCGGGGGTGTGTAGGCAGGGGCCGCGCCTGCGGCGGGGGCGGGGGTGGGCGCCGGTGCGGCTGCCGGAGGCTGCTGCGGGGTGGGTGCCGGGGTGCCGCCCGCCGGCGCCGGGGGCTGGGTGCCGCCGCCCGCCGGGGTCGCCGTGGGCCAGCCGCCGGGGCGTCGGCCGCCGCCTGCGGGGGCTGCGGTGGGCCAGGCGCCGGGGGCGGGGGCGGAGGGGGCCTGAGGGGTGGCCGCCGCCGGGGCGGGCGTAGGTGTGGACGGGGGTGCGGGGGCGGGCTCGGGGGTGGGCGGAGCCTGGGAGGGCTGAGGCCGGTGGCCGCTCTGGGGTGCCTCGGCCGGGGCTGTGGGCGCGGGCGGGGTCTGCCCCGTCGGGTCCGGGGCGGCCGTACCGCCCATGCCGCCCGCGGCGCCGCCCGTCGGAGCACCGGGCCCGGCCGCGGGGGCCTGCCCCGGCCCTCCCGACGCCCGTACGGCAGCCCGGGCCGCGGCGGGACCGCCGCCCGGCGGAACCTGCGCGGCGGCCGCTCCCGCGTGGGCTTCGGGGCCGGGCACGTATCCCATCGCGGGCATGCCGGCGCCGGCGCCCGCGGAGAAGTTGACGCCCCGCTCCAGCCGGTCGAGGCGGGCCATCACGGAACGCTCGTCCCCGTACGCCGCGGGCAGCATCACGCGCGCGCAGATCAGTTCGAGCTGCAGCCGGGGCGAGTTGGCCCCCCGCATCTCGGTCAGCCCATCGTTAACGAGGTCGGCGGCACGGCTCAGTTCGGCGGCGCCGAAGATGCCGGCCTGGGCCTGCATGCGCTCCAGGACATCGGCCGGGGCGTCGATGAGCCCCTTCTCGGTGGCGTCCGGCACGGCGGCGAGGATGACGAGGTCGCGCAGCCGCTCCAGCAGGTCGGCGACGAACCGCCGCGGATCGTTGCCCCCCTCGATGATGCGGTCCACGACCTCGAAGGCGGCGGCGCCGTCACCGGTGGCGAAGGCCTCCACGACGGAGTCGAGGAGCGAGCCGTCGGTGTACCCGAGCAGGGAGGTGGCCATGGCATACGTCACACCCTCCTCCCTCGCTCCGGCGAGCAGCTGGTCCATGACGGACATGGAGTCACGCACGGACCCCGCGCCCGAGCGCACGACGAGCGGCAGCACGCCGTCCTCGACGGGGATGTTCTCCCGGCCGCACACATCGCCGAGGTAGTCCCGCAGGGTGCCCGGCGGGACGAGGCGGAAGGGGTAGTGGTGCGTCCGCGACCGGATGGTCCCGATGACCTTCTCGGGCTCGGTCGTGGCGAAGATGAACTTCAGATGCTCCGGGGGCTCCTCGACGACCTTCAGCAGTGCGTTGAAGCCGGCCGACGTGACCATGTGGGCCTCGTCGATGATGTAGATCTTGTAGCGGCTGCTCGCCGGTCCGAAGAAGGCCTTCTCGCGCAGCTCACGGGCGTCGTCCACACCACCGTGCGACGCGGCGTCGATCTCGATGACGTCGATGGATCCGGGGCCGTTGCGAGCGAGGTCCTGGCAGGACTGGCACTCGCCGCAGGGGGTCGGCGTAGGACCCTGCTCACAGTTCAGACACCGGGCGAGGATCCGGGCGCTGGTCGTCTTGCCGCAGCCGCGCGGCCCGCTGAACAGGTACGCGTGATTGACCCGGTTGTTCCGCAGCGCCTGCTGCAACGGGTCGGTGACATGCTCCTGCCCGATGACCTCGGCGAACGACTCCGGGCGATAGCGGCGGTACAGCGCGAGAGACGACACGCCTACGAGGTTATAGGCGCCCACTGACAACCCGGGCCCCGGCGGTCCGGCCCCGGGGAACGCAAGGGCCCCCCACGCACCCGCCAGAGCCAACCTACCCTTGCTGCCTTCCGGCCCTGGGGGAGTTCAGTCAGATAGCGCCGCGTGAGGGGCTTCCCAGAGAGTACCCGATGTCAGCAGTGGGGAACGAGTTCGCGAGCACTCCTCAACGTCTTGTATTGTTTGCGGCGGAGGATTCGCCTAGAGGCCTAGGGCGCACGCTTGGAAAGCGTGTTGGGGGCAACCCCTCACGAGTTCGAATCTCGTATCCTCCGCCAGTGCCTCACCGGGCACGATGTCGAAGGGCCCCACCGTTCGCGGTGGGGCCCTTCGGCGTTGTCCGTCGCAATGTCCGTCTCGGCGCGCTGTCAGGGCCGAAACGGGCCGGGCCCGTCCCCTCAGGGGAACGGGCCCGGTCGCGTCTCGCAGTGCCGGTCAGGCGTTGGTGCCCGCCTTGCGGCGACGGGCGACGACCACCGCGCCGGCGCCGAGCATGAGCGCCGCGCCGCCCGCCAGGCCGACCTTCGGCAGGACGTCGCTCGAGCCGGTCTCGGCGAGCGAGCCGCTTTCGCTGCCGCCGGTTCCGTTCACCGGAGTGGTGGAGGTGCCGCCCTGCCCGGTGGTGTTGTCGGGCTTGCCGTCGGTGTCCTCGGTGTTGCCCGAGTCGGCCTTGGCCAGGATCTGGAACTCGTGGTGGTCGAGGTCCGGGTAGCCGCCGCAGGACTCGTCAGCGTTGATGTAGTCGGCCGAAACGAAGACGGCGCCCTGCCCGGCCGGGATGTCCGCGTCGACCTTCAGGCGCAGCTTGACGTCGACCGACGCCTTCGGCTTCAAGGTGCCGACGGACGATCCGTCGAGCACGTCGAAGTCGCGCCAGCTCGGGTTCGCGGCGGTGGACCACTCCAGGTCGAGGTAGGAGTCGAGCTCCTTGAGGCCCTTGTCGTCGAAGGCGTGGACGGCCGCGTACGGGTACACCTCGTCCATGGTCTTGCCGGTGCCGTTGGTGACGCGCAGCGTGAAGTTCTCCGTGGTTCCGCCGACGACCTTGTCCGGCAGCCCGCTGAGGACAGCGGTGAGCTTGGGCTCGGGGACGCACTCGCCGCCCGGCTCCTCCCCTTCCCCTTCCTCCCCCTCCTCGGCCTCGGCGTCCGCGAGCGCCTTCTTCGCGTCGTCGAGCTTCTTCTTGGCCTCGTCCCTCGCCTTCTGCAGAAGGCCGATCTTCCGGGCCTGGGCGACGCGGGCGTCGTCGTGAGCGGTCCTCGCCTCGGCGGCCTTGGTGTCGGCGGCCGTCTTGGCTGCCGCGGCGTCCTGGGCGGCCTTCTCGGCCGCGTCCAGCACCGTCTGCGCCGCGGCCTTCTCCTCGTCGGTGGTGGCGCCGTCCAGCTTGGCCTGGGCGTCCACGACGGCCTGGTCGGCCTCCGTCTTGGCCTTGGCGGCGGCCTCGGCGGCCTTCTTGGTCTCGATGACGGCGGCCTTGGTCGGGTAGGTCTCCGCCTCCAGGCCCTCCTCGAGGAACTTGATGGCGTCGTTCACCGCGACGACGGCGGCGTCGTACTCCTTCTGCGCGAGGTCGACGGCCTGCTGGAGCTCTTCGATCGTCGGCTTCGCCTTCTGCGTCTGCGCGGCCGGCTTCTCGTCGGCGAAGGCGGGTGCCGTCGAGAGAAGGACGACCGGGGCGGTCACGGCGGCGGCGACGGCGGTCGCGAGAACACGGCGAATCTTCACAATGGACCCCTGGTCGGTGGCGAAAAGGTGCGCTGGGCGTCGCACTTGCGGACTACTCACGCGGGGCGACGCAGCGGTGATCGTATGACCTCCTGATCAAGGCCGCAGGTGGTTTCTCGCGCCCTGTGCCGGAGAAACCTTCACAGCGCACGCACATATGGCACTTAGGGCACAGTTGCCTGCGTAGGCCGCACTTTTTCTGTGATCCATCACTCAGCGCGAGCGGACACAAAGCGGACACAAAAGCGTGTGGCGCCGGCCGTCCATGGAACGGACGGGCAGCGCCACACGTGGAACCGGAGACTCAGCCGAGACTTAGCCGGGGAACGGCTTGCTCGCTTCGTCGTCGGCCTTGATGCAGGCGTTGAGCTTCTTCTGGATGGCCGCAGCCTCGTTGAGCGCCCTGTTGGCCGCCGCGGTCTCCCCCAGCTGCTTCAGCTTCGCGGCCTTGGTCTTGAGGTTGGCGATCTGCTGGCTCATCTGGTTCTTGTTGCACGTGACGGCGGCCCTGGCCGAGACCGCGCCCTTGTCGGCGGACGGGGCGGCGTGAGCGGGCACCGACGTGATGAAGAGGCCGCCGACGATGGCCGCGGAGACGGCCAGGGCGGAGAAGCGCTTGGTCATGAGTTTTCCCCCAGTTAGGGCCTGCATTGGTCGGAGTGGATCTTACAGAGCACCCGAACTCGCCAGTAACCTGCCTCGCCACCCGCCAGGCTGCCGTCAGCCGCCCGCCTCGGGGCCCCAGCGATCGGGACCCACTCCCCGCCAGTCGATCCACGACACCTCCGCCACGTCCGACGGGTCGATCTCCAGCCCGGCCCTGCGGAGGAACTCCGCCACGTCGGCCACGTTGTGCGCCAGCCCGAGGATCTCGCCGTCGACGCGCACGCGTCGGCCTCCCGTGGCGGACGGTGGATGCACGGTCACGCGTATCGGTGCGGACATGTCCTCAGGATCATCCGGGAAGTCGGGCCCTGCACCCCAGCTCGTCATCGACGCTGCCGCCCGTGCCCGTCCCCGCCCGAACGCCCCAGGTCACGCAGGTCCCACCAGGCGGCGGGGCTGGGGCGCCGTTGCTGCCAGAAGGGATGGAAGAACACCTCGGCCGACAGCCGGTACAGGCGTCGGCGCAACTCCGTGCGGCCGGGACGCTCGGCCAGCTGCCGGTAGGTGGCGCTCCACTCCCGCTGTGCCTGGGCGAGGTCGTCGGGAAATGTTCGCATGGCCAAATTCAATCATGTGTTCGATTTTTCAGGCCACACCAGTGATCCCCGTGTGACTCACTGGTTTCCTGCCGAGCCCGTTCCGGCGGCCCGCACGGCGCTAGCGTTGGATCCCGTGATCGTATGGATCAACGGAACCCACGGTGCGGGCAAGACAACGACCAGTGCGCTCGTGCAGCAGCTGCTCCCGGACTCACGGGTGTTCGACGCCGAGAAGGTCGGCGAGACACTCATGGACATCACACCGGGGCTGCCCGGGACGGACAACTTCCAGCACTGGCCGCCGTGGCGGCCGCTCGTCGTCGAGACCGCCCGCCGCGTACTCGACTACACCGGCGGCACGCTGGTGATGCCGATGACCGTCCTGGTCGAGGAGTACTGGCGTGAGATCAGCGCGGGCCTCGCCCAGCACGCCATTCCAGTACGGCACTTCGTCCTCCACGCCGACCAGGTGACCCTGCGCGGGCGTATCGCGGACGACACTGTGGTCGGGCCCAACTCCTCGTTCCGTCTCAAGTACCTGGAGCCCTACGCCGAGGCGGCCCGCACCTGGCTGCACGGCGAGGCCGAGGTCGTGGACACCACGCACCTCACGCCCGCCCAGGCCGCCGTGCGGATCGCAGAGGCCGTCAAGGGCTGAGGTCGGGCCGCGGTCCCCCGGCAGGAAGGAACCCACCGTGGCACGCACCGAGTACTACGACGACCCGAACGCACCCACGCCGAACAGCCTGGTCGTCGCGGCCTCGGCCGTCGTCACGGACGGGCAGGGGCGGATTCTGCTGCAGCGCCGGTGGGACAACGGCCTCTGGGCCCTGCCGGGCGGCGGCATGGAGCTCGCGGACTCGCTGCCCGGGGCGGCTGTCCGGGAGGTGCGGGAGGAGACCGGTCTGGACGTGGAGATCACCGGGCTCGTCGGGACGTACACCGACCCGAGGCATGTCATCGCCTACTCGGACGGTGAGGTGCGGCGGCAGTTCAACGTCTGCTTCACCGCACGCGTCATCGGCGGACGGCTCGCGTCGTCGGACGAGTCCACCGGCATTCGGTTCGTGGCTCCCGACGAACTGGACGGCCTCCCCATGCATCACACCCAGCGGCTGCGGCTTCGGCACTTCCTGGAGGCGCGGGAGCGGCCGTATCTCGGCTAGCCGGGCGCGTTCGTCCGGCTCGGCGGGCTCGCAACCGGTGAGACGCCGGCCGGCGGCACCGGCTCCAGCGGCTGTTCCGCCCAGATCGTCTTGCCCGTGGCTGTCTGGCGGGTGCCCCAGCGCTGGGTGAGCTGGGCGACGAGGAGGAGGCCTCGGCCGCCCTCGTCGTAGGTGCGGGCGCGGCGGAGGTGGGGGGCGGTGTTGCCGCCGTCGGAGACCTCGCAGATGAGGGAGTCGTCGTGGGTGAGGTGGATGAGGCGGAGCTGGATCGGGGGTTCCGCGTGCCGGATGGCGTTGGTGACGAGTTCGCTGACGACGAGTTCCGTGACGAACGCGGCGTCCTCCAGGTCCCAGGCGTCCAGCTGGGCCAGCGCGTCCTTGCGGGTCTGGGCGACGGCGGAGGGGTCGGCCGGTACGTCCCAGGTGGCGACCTGGGAGGCGTCGAGTGCCCGGGCGCGGGCGATGAGCAGGGCCACGTCGTCCGGCGGGCGGGGCGGCAGCAGATCGGTGAGGATCCTGTCGCACAGGCCGTCCAGGCTCGGCTCCGGGCCCGTGAGCAGCCTGCGGAGGAGGCGGATGCCGTCGTCGAGGTCGCGGTCCGGGGACTCGATGAGCCCGTTGGTGTAGAGGGCGAGCAGACTGCCCTCCGGCAGGTCGATCTCGGCCGCCTCGAAGGGCAGGCCGCCCAGGCCCAGCGGCGGGCCGACCGGAAGGTCGAGGAGTTCGGCGGTGCCCTCGGGGCTCACCACGGCCGGCAGCGGATGCCCGGCCCGGGCGAGGGTGCAGCGCTGGGAGATCGGGTCGTACACGGCGTACAGGCAGGTCGCCCCGACCTCGCCGGCGGGCTCGGAGTGCGCGTCGGCCGACCGTCCTGCCTCGCGTTCCGTGGCCAGACGGGCCACGAGGTCGTCGAGGTGGGTGAGCAGTTCGTCCGGGGGGAGATCGATGTCGGCGAGCGTGCGTACGGCCGTCCGCAGCCGGCCCATCGTCGCGGAGGCGTGGATGCCGTGGCCGACGATGTCGCCGACGACCAGCGCCACCCGCGCCCCGGACAGCGGGATCACGTCGAACCAGTCACCGCCGACGCCGGCGTGCGCGCCGGCCGGGAGGTAGCGGGACGCCACCTCTATCGCCGCCTGCTTGGGCAGCCGCTGCGGCAGCAGGCTGCGCTGGAGCATCACGGCGGTGCCGCGTTCGCGGGTGTAGCGGCGGGCGTTGTCGATGGAGACGGCGGCCCTGGCCGCCAGCTCCTCGGCCAGCACCAGGTCGTCCTGCTGGAAGGCCTGGGACTTGCGGTGACGGGTGAAGACGGCGACACCCAGCGTGGTTCCGCGGGCCGTCAGCGGTACCGCCATCACCGAGTGGACGCCGAACTCGCGGACCCGGGCGCCCCGGGCCGGGTCACGGGCGACCAGCCGCGTGATCTCGGGGTGTGTCATCTCGTACACCGCGGACCGTCCCGAGCGGAGCGTCACGACCGGCGCGGTGCCCTCCGGGTACTCGTCCACGTCGCCCATCGCCACGACCGCCTCCGGCATGCCCGGGGTCACGGACTGGTGGGCGGCCCGGCGCATCACCACGGGGCCGGGCGGCGGCCCGCCCTCGGGGAGCGGCTCGTGCAGGTCCTCAAGGGAGGTCAGCAGGTCGACCGTGGCGAAGTCGGCGAGTTCCGGGACCGTCACGTCCGCCAGCTCCTGCGCCGTACGCATCACGTCGAGGGTGGTGCCGATGCGCCGGCCCGCCTCGGCGATCAGCTGGAGGCGCTTGCGGGCCCAGTGCTGCTCGGTCATGTCGTGCGCGGTGAGGCAGACGCCCCGCACCTCGCCCGCCGGGTCGCGCAGGGCCGACAGGAAGATCGACCAGGCGTGCTCGCGGGTCTCACCCTCCGCGCGCAGGAAGTTCTCGTTGTACTGCGGTTCGCCCGTCTCCAGGACCCGCACCATGCTCTCCTCCGCCCGGTCGCCGGCCGGGTTGTCCACGATCTCGTTGACCCGCAGGCCGAGCATGTCCGCCTCGGTGAGGGCGACCGAGCGTTCCATGTCCGCGTTGGCGCGGCGCAGCCGGAGCCGGGTGTCGTAGAGCGCCAGAGCGCAGCAGGGGGACTGGGCGAAACTCCAGGTCACGAAGGGGTCGTCAGCGAGTGGCGGGGGCTGCTGATTGCTCAGGGCCGTCACCAGGAACCATTCGCCGGTCCTGTGGTGGGCGAGGACCTTGATCTCCAGCCGTCGGCCGTCGCGGTGCCGGACCGGGACCGTGCCGTGCCATCTCGGCAGCCGGGCGAACGGGGGCAGGTCCGGCGGGAGAGGCCCGGCCGCCAGCTCGGCCGCCGGGCGCCCGACGATCTGTTCGGCCGAGTAGCCCAGGAGCTGCTCGGCGCCCGCGTTCCACCCGGTCACCGTGCCGTGTTCGTCGACGGTGACGCGGGCCGTGAGCGCCTCGCCGACCACATCGTCCAGCGGACGTGTCGTCCGGCCGGTGATGACGGGCTCGTCCATGATCGTTCATCTCGCTCTCGCCGAGATTCACCTGGATCCTGAACCGGCCCGCGCACGTCGGGCCGTCGTTTCGAGGTCGTCTGCCACCCTCACGCCCCCTTCTCCTGGCACCCCGGACACCACACCGTCGTCCGGCCTGCCATGCGGGTGCGGCGCAGGTGCGTGCCGCAGCGGGGGCAGTGCGGGTCGGGGTCGTCACGGTGGCCGGTGAGCCAGGTGGGGCGAGGGGGAACCCGGCCGGCGGCGACCGCGGGGCGCAGGGTGCGGCGCATCTCGGTGTAGAGGCGGCGGCGCTCGGGCTCGGCGAGGACGTTGGCCGGGGTGTGCGGCCGCAGCCTCGCCCGCCAAAGGATCTCGTCCGCCAGGAGGTTGCCGAGGCCCGCCAGGGCCGACTGGTCGATCAGGACCGACTTGACGCGTCCGCGATGCGAGGCGAGTACGTCCTCGAACTCCTCGCGGTCCACCGTCAGGGCGTCGGGCCCCTGGTCCCGCAGCAGCCGTACGACGTCGAAGTCGTCGCCGGCCAGCCAGAGGCCCTGGAGTTTACGCTGGTCACGGTAGCGGAGCTGGTGGTCGCGGGCGACGGTGAGCAGGACGCGGTCGTGGGGCTCGGCCGCGTCGTCCGGGTGGGCGCAGAGCAGCAGGCCGGTCATGCCGAAGTGCAGCGCGAGGGTCGGGCCGCCGGTGCGGGCGAGCAGCCACTTGCCGTGCCGCTCCGCCCTGGTGACGCGCCGCCCCTCCAGCGAGGCCCGCAGCCGCCGTGCGCTCACGCCGTGCAGGACGCCCGGGTCGCGGACATCGACGCGGCGGATGGTCCGGCCCTTCGCGCAGGACTGGAGCACGTTCCGGAAACCCTCGACGTCTGGCAGCTCAGGCATGGCGGACGGCCTTCGCGGTTGGATGCCGTGCTCTTATCTGTTTTGCCCCGTTTAGGGGACTTCTCACCTCGCCGGGCCCGGGCGTCGGGCCGGCGTCGGCTCAGCGCCGCTTGAACTCCACCGGCCCCGCGTTCATCTCGACGGTGCCGTCCACGTGCAGGACCGGGCGGCGCTCGGTCATACGGGCGCTGTAGGCCTCGACGTGCTGGATCTCCGCCCCGTCGGACGCGGTGAAGTCGACGAGGGCGATGGCCACCCAGTACCGGGTCTTCGTGTTCTCGAAGAGCGGGACGGTGACGGTCGAGCCGCGCCCGTCGGTGACGACGACCTTCGCCCCGAAGCTGCGGAAGGAGCCGAAGCCGTTGCTGAGCGCGGAGTAGGCGCAGAGCAGGACGTAGCCCTGCTGGTCGGGGCGGACGATACGGAGTGTCTCGCGGCCGGGGACGCGGGCGTCGCCGTCGAGGTGGATGAAGGGAGGGTTCTTCCGCGAGCCGAGGCGCTTGTAGTAGACGACGTCCGCGCCCTTGCCCTTGTGCGCGGTGTCCGAGGCGCGCGGGGGACGCGAGCCCTTCTTCGGCGTGAGGAGGGTGCCGGGGGCCTGATCGCCGCGTATCGCCTTCGACGCCGGCACGAACAGGGCGTAGAGGTCGAGGTCGGCGCCCCGTTTGCGGCGCTGCTCGCTGCCGCCGTCCCACTCCAGGGTCGCGGTGACCACCAGCTTGCGGTCCGCCTTGTCCAGGCTCAGCGCGACCTGGCCGCCCTTGTCGAGGCTGATCGTGCCGAGCGGGGGCTTGCGCAGGCTCATCGGGGGCGCGGTCGGGGCCGGCTGCGCCGCGCCGGCGGGCGGCTCGGACGGCATCGGCGCCCGTGACGCCACCCGCTGCTCGGGCTCCTCGGCCGCTTCCGGCTCCTCCGCCTCCGCCACGTCTATGCCGAAGTCGGTGGCGAGCCCGGCCAGCCCGTCGGCGTACCCCTGGCCGATGGCGCGCAGCTTCCAGGCCTCGCCCCTGCGGTAGAGCTCCATCAGGAGTACGGCGCGTTCGCCGTCGGTGAGGGCCGGCGGGCGGAAGTCGACCGGGTCGGCGCCGACTTGGGAGGCGCGGACGAGCACGTCCTTGACCTCGCGGAAGGTGCGTTGCACGTCGTCGGGATCGCAGCTCCCGACCAGGACCACCCGGTCCACGTCCGCCGGGAGCGCGGCCGGGTCCATCTCGATGCGCTCGGGGCCCCCGCTGTCGGCGGCGAGGTGCCGGACGGCACCGGACTCGGCGGACGGCTGGTTGTAGAAGACCAGGTCGTCGTCGGACCGGACCTTGCCGTCCGCCGCCACCAGCAGGGCACTGAGGTCGACCGTGCCGCCCACGGCGTGCAGCTCGGCGACGACGGGCCCGGAGCCCACCGCGATGTTCCCGCCCTTGGTCAGCTCCGGCATGCCGCCCCACCCCTCGAAGATCCCCCGGTGATTTCCCGCCACCATGCCACACGGCGGGATGCTCAGCGCGGCTCGCGCACCACCGCCGTCTCGCCCGCCGGAACACTGACCGAACCCGGCACCACCTTGCCGGTCAGCAGGTCCGTGGCGTCCGACGCGACGGCCACATGGACGGGACGGTCGGTGTGGTTGACGAGGAAGAGGTAGTCGGCGTCCGCACCCCGCCGCAGGACCGCCTCGACGCCCTCCGGGGTGCTGCGCACCGGCTCCACGCCCGCCTCGCGGCGGATACGGTCCAGGAGCGCGGCCAGGGTCGTCGGGTCGGGAAGAGTGGCCACGTACCAACTCACCCCGGACCCGGTGCTGTTGCGCGTCACCGCCGGTACGCCGCTCAGCGGACCGGTCGTGTACGACTCGACCGGATCGGCGCCGGACAGCCGTACCCGCTCCGACCACAGGGTCCCCGTGCCGCCGCCGCTCAGCCCGACCGGCTCCCCCGGCAGCAGCGGGAACAGCTCGTCGGTCCGTACCCCGAGCGCCTCCCGGAACGCGCCCGGGTAACCGCCCAGCCGGACATGGCAGTTCTCGTCGACCGCACCGCCGTGGAAGCCGACCGCCAGGGTGCCGCCGTCCGACGCGAAGGCCGTCAGATTCCTCGCGCCCGCGTCGTCCACCAGGTACAGCGAGGGGGCCAGCACCAGCCGGTAGGCCGACAGGTCCGCGTCGGGGCGTACGAAGTCCACCGCGATGCCTGCCCGCCACAGCGGCTCGTACCAGGCGCGGACCAGGTCCTGGAAGCGCAGCTCGGCGCTCGGCTGGGAGGGCAGCTCCATCGCCCAGCGGGAGTTCCAGTCCCAGACGATGGCCACCTGGGCCGGGACCGTACTGCCCCTGACCTCGGCCAACGCCCGCAGATCAGCGCCGAGCCGGACCACGTCCCGCCAGATCTGGCTGTCCGTGCCCGCGTGCGGGAGCATCGCCGAGTGCCACTGCTCGGCGCCCGCCTTCGCCGCGCGCCACTGGAAGTACGCGATGCCGTCGGCGCCCCGGGCCACGTGCGCCAGGGCATTGCGCCGCAGCTCGCCCGGGCCCTTGGCCCTGTTCACCGGCTGCCAGTTCACCGCGCC
Organism: Streptomyces sp. NBC_00299; assembly: GCF_036173045.1. Taxonomy (GTDB): domain Bacteria; phylum Actinomycetota; class Actinomycetes; order Streptomycetales; family Streptomycetaceae; genus Streptomyces; species Streptomyces machairae. The sequence goes on along the minus strand of NZ_CP108039.1, from coordinate 5,002,043 downwards.
CGTCGAGTGCTCCATCAGCAGCCAGGGGCCGCCCGCGAGGGAGCGGACCAGGTCGCCGCTGAGCGCGACGTCGATCTCGGACTCGGGATCGGCCGACTGGAGGTAGTGGTCGTTGGAGACGATGTCCAGCTTCGGGGCCCAGCGCCAGTAGTCGAGGGCGTCGAAGTTGTACATCACCATGAAGTTGGTGGTGGCGGGGATCCGAGGGGCCGCCGCCAGCAGAAGATCGCGCTCCGCCTCGTACAGCGACAGCAGTTCGTCGCTGCAGAAGCGGCGCCAGTCCAGCTGGTGGGTGGGGTTCGGGACGGCGCCGGTGGGGCGGGGCGGGAGGATCTCGTCCCAGTCGTAGTACCACTGGCTCCAGAAGCGGGTGCCCCAGGCGTCGTTGAGGGCGGCGAGATCGTCCGCGTACCGCGCCCGCAGCCAGCGCCGGAAGGCGGCCGCGCTCTCGTCGCAGTAGCACTCGGCGTTGTGGCAGCCGTACTCGTTGTGGACGTGCCACATCACCAGCGCCGGGTGCTGCGCGTAACGCCCGGCCAGCGCCCGCGCCATCCGCAGCGCGGCGTCGCGGTAGGCGGGGCTCGACGGGCAGAACGTCTGGCGGCTGCCGTACGACAGCCCCCTGCCGTCCCTGTCGACGGGCAGCGCCTCGGGGTGGGCTCGGAAGAACCACGCCGGGGGCGCCGCCGTCGGGGTCGCGAGGTCGGCCGCTATGCCGTGGGCATGCAGCAGGTCCAGGACGCGGTCCAGGAGGGAGAAGTCGTACTCGCCCTCCTTCGGCTCCAGCAGCGCCCACGAGAAGATGCCGACGCTGACCATGGTGACCCCGGCCTCGCGCATCAGGCGCATGTCCTCGGCCCAGACCTCCTCGGGCCACTGCTCGGGGTTGTAGTCGCCGCCGTAGGCGATGCCCTCGACGGACAGTTCCCGCTTCATCGGGCGCCCCCGGACAGCAGCCGGCGCGTCGTCGCCACGCCCCACTCGTCCAGCGAGAGCAGTCGGTCGCTGGACGCCATCAGACCGCCCGTCGCCTCGATGTGCGCCGCCCACTGCTCACGGGTCTCCACCGCCGGGCGGGCCATCAGGCAGTCGGGGTCGTTGATCCAGAGGCGCCCGTGCTGCCACTGCCGGCCGGCGCCGGTGAACTCGGCCGGATCCTGGCCGGGTTGGCTGTGGTCGTCGGCCTCGGGGCGGCGGTGCGGGGCCGTGTCGGGGCTGACCCGCATCGCGTCGAACAGGCCGATGGACGCGAGCAGGGGTGCCCCGCAGCCCAGCAGGTAGGCGTCGTCGCCGATGGCCTCGCGGATCAGCTCGATCCCGGAACGGTACGCCGTCAGCGCGGCTGCGTCCCCGTCGTCTCCGTCGTGCCGTACGCCGTCCAGGGCGCCCGCGTAGAGGAAGTCGACCTTGAAGTAGTCGTAGCCCTCGGCGCGCAGGGTCCGGAAGACCTCCGTCAGGTACGCCGCCGCGTCGGGGTGCGTGGTGTCCAGGACGCGCAGGTCGTGGCCCCAGTTGCGGCCGGCGTGCGTGAAGCCGCCGTCGGTGTCGCGGACCAGCCACTCGGGGTGCTCGGCGGCCAGGTCGCTCGCCGGGTCGACCAGGAAGGGTGCCGTCCAGATGCCGGCGCGGCGGCCCCTCGCCCGGATCGCGTCGGCGATGCCCGCGCGGGAACGGAAGCGGCCGGAGAGGGTGAGCCAGTCGCCGAGGGCCTTCTGGTAGCCGTCGTCGATCTGGACGACGTCGACGGGCAGGTCGAGGGTGTCCATCGCACGGAGGTTCTCGTGGATGTCGTCCTCGGTGACGGCGGTGAAGTACTCGTACCAGGAGCACCAGACGGTGGGCGCCGGGCGGGGGGCCGACAGCTGGAGGCCCTCGGCCCAGTCGCCCAGTACCGACTGGATGGTGGCGCCCGTCCACTCCTTCACCGGCCCGTCGGCGCTGACCTCCGCCGTGTCCCCGTCGACGACCAGGCGGATCGACGGCACCGCGCGGGTCGGCTCGACGGCCGCCCACAGGCGTACGGGTGAGCCGTCGCCGGGGTCCAGGGCCAGCAGCCCCTCGCCCTGGAAGGCTCCCTCGGGGACGGAGACGCCAGGCCGGTAACAGACCGTCGCCCAGTTGTCGTTGGTCGGACGGTACGGCTTGTCGCCGAGGGCGTAGGAGCCACTGGGGCTCCAGGACTGCCAGCCCTCCTCGTGGACGAGGGCGGTGCGCGTGTCCACGGGCACGGAGGCGACGGGGGTGAAGAGGTGGTGCACGGGTGTCTCTTTCAAGAAAGGGGCCGTCAGCCCTTGTTGGCGCCCAGCGTCAGACCGCTGACGAACTGCCGCTGGAGCACGAAGTACACGATCAGCGTGGGGATCGCGGTGAGCAGAGCGCCTGCGGCGACCAGGTTCGGGTCCGTGAAGTACGCGCCGGTGAGGTTGTTCAGCGCCGAGGTGATCGGCATGTTCTCGCCGGTCGAGATCAGGACGAGGGCCCAGAAGAAGTCGTTGTAGATCCAGATGGACAACAGCGTCGCCAGGGCCGCCATCGCCGGGCGGCACAGCGGCAGCACGATCTGCCAGTACTGCCGCCACACCGAGGCGCCGTCGACCAGCGCGGCCTCGGTCAGCTCGTGCGGCAGCGAGCGCATGTAGTTGCTGAGCACGAAGGCGCAGAAGCCCGACTGGAAGGCGACATGAATCAACACCAGGCCGAGCGCGGAGTCGTAGAGCTTGCCGCTCATCGTGATGCCGGGCAGGTCGATCAGCAGGTACAGCCGGTACAGCGGGGTGATGATGACCTGCTGCGGCAGCAGGTTGCCCGCCGTGAAGACCAGCAGCAGCGCCAGGTTGATGCGGAAGTCGAAACGGCTCACGTAGAAGGCGACCATCGAGGACAGGAACAGCGTCACCAGCACCGCCGGCACGGCGATGATCATGGTGTTGACGAAGTAGTGGCTCATGTCCGACTGCGTGAACGCGTTCGTGAAGTTGTCGAAGTTCAGCGTGTCCGGCCAGGACACGTATCCCTTCTCGCTCGTCTCCGAGTACGGCCGCAGCGCCGCATAGATCGCCCAGGCCAGCGGCGCGAGCCAGGCCAGCGCCGCGCCGGCGAGGAAGACGTGCAGCAGGATCCGGGCGGGGCGGACGGGGGCGCGCTTCTTGCCGAGCGCGAGGGTGCCGGTGCTCATGCGCGCCGCTCCTTACGGAAGGTGGCCACCAGGTAGGGAATGATCACGACGAGGGAGATCAGCAGCAGGACCACCGCGATCGCGGAGCCGTATCCGATGCGGCTGGACTCGCCGATGATGTTGTTGGTGACCAGGATCGAGAGCAGCTCGGTGCCCTCGGCGCCCTTGTTGAAGACGAAGACCAGGTCGAAGGCGCGCAGGGCCTCGATGATGGTGACGACCAGGACGACGGTGTTGGTGGGGCGCAGCGTCGGGAAGATGACGTTCTTGAACGTCTGCCACTCGCCCGCACCGTCGAGCGCTGACGCCTCCCGCAGGGACGGGTCGACGCCCTTCAGGCCGGCCAGGTACAGGATCATCATGTAGCCGGTGTGGCGCCAGGACGCGGCGATGAGGATCGCCCAGAGGTTGAGGTCCGGGTCGCCGATCCAGTCGATGTACTTGCCGGGCTCGTTGGCCCCGATGATGCTGTTGATCAGGCCGGTGTCGGGGTTGTAGATCAGCTGCCAGACAAAGCCGATGACAGCCATCGACAGCACGACCGGCAGGAAGAACGCGGTCTGGTACACCCTGCTGAACCGGATCTTCTTGTCCAACTGCACGGCCAGGAACAGGCCGAGCGGGGTCGGGATCGCGATCAGGACGACGAACCAGATGACGTTGTGCTGGACGGCGGGCCAGAACTGCGGGTTCTGCTCGAATAGTTCCTTGAAATTCTGCAGCCCGACCCACTGGATCGAGTCGAAGCCGATCCCGTCCCAGGTGGTGAAGGCCAGCGCGATCGAGGCCAGCGCCGTGACCCAGACGAGCGCGATGTGCAGGACGGTCGGCAGGCCCGCCATCAGCCCGAGGGTGAGCCGGTCGCGGCGGGTCAGCAGACGGCGGTGCCCGTGGGGCACCTTCTTGGCGGGGGCAGCGCCCGGAGACGGCACGGCGGCCGCCTCCGGGATCTCCTTGGTGGTTTCTGTGGTCATGTCGATCAGCCGGACGCGAAGATCGTCTTCTTCTGGCGCTCGATCGAGGACAGCAGGCTGTCCACGCCCTTGGGGTCGCGGATGAACTTCTGCAGCGCGGGCTGCATCACGGTCGACGTGAAGTCGGGGCGGCTGTCACGGTCCATGAACTGGGTCAGGGACTTGGCGCCGGCGATCATGTCGTACGCCTTCTTCTGCAGCGCCGTGTACGAGGAGGTGTCGGCCTTGGTGGAGGCGTGGACCGAGCTCGGGTCGGACTTGAGATAGACGCTCTCGGCCTCCGGCGTGCCCAGGAACTCCAGCAGCTTGACGGCCTCGGCCTTGTTCTTCGGGCTCTTGCTCATCATGAAGCCGTCGGTCGGCGCCTCGACGGTGTCCTGCCCGAACTGCGGGTCGATCTCCGGGAACGCGAAGAAGTCGAGGTCGTCCAGGGCGGCCTTGTCGGTGAACTGCTGGGCCACGAAGGTGCCGAGCAGATACATGCCGGCCTTCTTCGAGGCGAGCGTCTGGGCCGCGTCCTGCCAGGTACGGCCGACGGCGCCCTCCTGGTGGTACGGAAGGATCTCGGTCCACAGGTCGAAGACCTTGCGCACCTTGGCGTCGGTCCAGGAGGCCTTGCCGCCCATCAGGTCGACGTGGAAGTCGTAGCCGTTCTGGCGGAAGTTGATCTGGTCGAAGGTGCCGAGCGCGGGCCAGGCGTCCTTGTCGCCGAAGGCGATCGGGACCAGCTTGTCCTTCTGCATCTGCTTGCACAGCGCCACGAAGTCGTCCCAGGTGGTGGGGACTTCGTAGCCGTTCTCCCGGAAGACGCTCTTCCGGTAGAAGACCGCCCACGGGTACGTGTACAGCGGCACGAAGTAGTACTTGCCGTCCTCGCCCTTGCTGAGCTTCTTCATCGCGTCGGGGAAGTTGCCCCCGATGGTCTGCCACACGTCGTCGATCGGGGTGGTGAGGCCCTTGGCCGCGAAGAACTGCATCCGGTAGCCGGCGAACCAGGTGAAAACGTCGTCCGGCGTGCCCTGGAGGTAGGAGTTGATCTGCTCCTGGAAGGTGTTGGAGTCCTTGGTGTTCACGTCGACCGTGATGCCGGACTTCTTCTTGTAGGCCGCGTAGATGTCCGCGAACGCCTTCTTCGGCACGGCGTCGGAAGCCTTGGAGCCGAGGGTGACGGTCTTCGGGTCGCTCGCCGTACCGCTGCCGCCGCAGGCGCTGAGCAGCGGAATGCCCGCGCCGAGTACGGCGGTGCCGCCTATGCCGCGCAGCAGGGTGCGACGACTCGGCGAGGGCAGTGAGAGACCGGAGGGGGAGAAGTGCTGCATCTACGGCTCCTGAGGGCAGGGTTCGATCATGAGGGCGGGACGCGTCGAAGTCCGTCGTAACCGATCAGAAATCAACTTGACCGAACACGATGGCGCAATAACAGCCGTATGTCCGGTCATGCGTCAAGGGATGTCGATCGACGTTTCGGAAACGTGACCGATATCTCGGACCTGGAGGTCACCGTCAGGATGATCGAATCCGGGAACGTTCACGGCGCTGGCGGCCCTGCCGTCGAGGCGCGTGTACGGCACAGGTTCTAGCGGACGGTCACGGTCCTGGTCTCGCTCACCTGGTCGACCTCCGACGTCCGCACGGTCACCTTCATCTCCCACTTCCCGGCGAGGGGCAGGTTGAGGAAGCTGTTGCCCCAGTAGCCGCCCTTGTCGGCGACTCCGGCGTCGATGGGACCGACGTCCTTGGCCGGAAGGGTGAAGGAGACGCGCAGTTCGGGGACGGTGGCGACGCCGCCGTCGGGGCCGAAGACGATGGCCTCGATGGAGTTGTCGCCGACCCGGCCCGGGTCGAGGGTGATCTGCACCTTGCCGTGGCCCCCCTGGGTGCCGACGTCGAAGGGGACCACGGTCACGGAGGCGCCGATCACCGCGGGCGACTCCGCCGCCGCCTCGGCCTGCGCGCGGCCGGGCAGGGTGCTGGTGAGGATCGTGGTGACCGCCAGCACCGCGGCACCGACGGCGACCTCGGCCAGGACGGAACGGCGCAGCGCCCGGCGCTGCGGGTCGGTCGACGGCGGTACGTCGGCCTGTGGCGCCTCGGGCAGCGCGGGCGGCCCGCCGACAGGCTCGGGAACCCGTTCGTGCTCCTTCTCGGCCACGACCGCCGGCGCGTCGGCCGTCGCCAGCCGCGCCGTCCAGCGCCGGGACACGGCCGCCGCCGCGAGCAGCAGAGCCACCGCGACGAGCTTGAGGACGAGGAGCCTGCCGTACGTCGTGCCGGTGAGCGCGTCCCAGGAGCCGAGGCCGCGCCAGGACTGATAGACGCCGGTGACGACCAGGACGGTCACGGAGGCGAACGCGAGGCGGGAGAAGCGGGTGACCGCGGCCGGGGTCAGGCGGGCGCGGTACAGCGTCGCGAGCAGCGCCGCGAGACCGCCCATCCACACCGCCGTGGCCAGCAGGTGCAGCGCCGATGACGTCATCGCCACGGGCACCTGGATGCCGGCGGAGGCGTGCTCGCCGGCGGCCCAGGTCACGGCGAGACCGACGGCGAGGGCGGCGCCCGCCCAGCCGTAGGGCTTACGGCGCCCGGTGAGCCGTACGAGATAGACGGCGGCGACGGCCAGGAGGCCCAGCCGGGCCAGCAGGACCGCGCCCGGGCGGCTTGTCAGGGTGCGGGAGAGGGAGTCGACGCTCAGGGCTCCCAGGGGGCCCTCGCCCGTCTCGTACGGGGCGCGCAGCACCAGCAGGGCGAGGGTGGCCGCGAGGAGGGTCCACCAGGCGGCCCTCAGCAGCTTGCGGAGCACCGGGGCGTCCGGTGGGCGGCAGACCGCCATGAAGGTCGCGGCGCCGATGAGCAGGGCGGCGGCGAGGTAGGCCAGATAGCGGGCGATGTTGTAGAGGCTCTTGGTCGCCGGGTCCTCGGCGGGCCCGGTGTCCACGGTGGCCGTCGTCAGGGACGGCTTCCCGACGGAGAACGTGAACGCCCCGGACACCGGGTGACTGTCGGCCGACACCACCCGCCACGCCACCGTGTACGTGCCCTCGGCCAGCTTCGCGGGCAGCGTCACCCGGGCGCTGTCACCGCCGTCCGAGCCGTGCTCCGGCTCACCCGTGCGCAGCCGCCGGCCCTCGGGGTCCAGCACACGGAAGGAGTCGTCGAGCAGGCCGACGGACTCCGTGAAGGTCAGGGTGAGGTGACGGGGGGCCGACTTGAGGACGCTTCCGTCCTCGGGGTCGGTGGCGCGAAGGGCGGCATGGGCCGACGCGGGGGCGGTGCCGCCGAGGAGCAACAGGACCAGCAGGGTGCCGAGCAGCACCAGCCGTTGAACTCCTCGCCGCCCCTGGATTCGGCGCCGCGCTCGTCGTCGGTCATCGCACCCCACGTGTGTCACATCTCCGTCGTCGGACTCGAGGCCTCAGAGGTATGTACGTACACGAAGGCCTTCGGGCTCAGCGCGCCGGGCAACGGTTTTGTCCGCACGAGTGGGAAGCGGCGGCCTGGGGCGGCCATGCGATTGACTGGGCCCGCAACGACCGAAACGACGCGCGATTCATGGGGGCCATGAAGTGACGAGCAGCGACATTCCGGCGATACCGGACGCGGTGTGGCTGGAGGAACGGCTGGGCAAGGGGCGGCCGCCGACAGCCTCCCCGTGCTGGCCGTGCTGCTCGGTCTGATCGCCGAGTCGAGCGAGGCCCTGGACTCGGCCGACGACGCCGTGCGCGTGGCCGCCGCCACCGAACTGCGCACGCGCATGATCGAGGTGGATCTCCTGGTGGACGACTCCGTGATCTGGGACAGGATCTTCGGGTGCTTCGACTGAGGACGCGGCCGACGAGAAGACGTCACCGCGGCGACCTGCGAGAGACGGTCCGCCGGGCGGCTCCTCACCACGTCGGCCGAGCCGACACCCCGCCGTCCACCACCAGGTCATGCCCGGTGACCCAGGACGCCAGCCCCGACGCCAGGAACACACACACGTCCCCCACGTCCTCCGGCCGCCCCAGTCGTCCCGTCGGCGCCGCCCGCTCCCACCGCCGCACCCCCTCCGGCCACGCCTCCTCCAGCCCGTCCCGGTGGATCAGCCCGGGCGAGACCGTGTTGACGCGGATACCGAAGGGGCCGTACTCCAGGGCGGCCGAACGGGCGTGCATCACAACGGCCGCCTTGGCGGCGCAGTAGTGGGCGTGCAGGGGTGCCGGATGCGTCGCCTCGATGGAGGCGATGTGGGTCACCGAGCCGCCGCCCTCCTGCCCGCGCATCACCTCGGCCGCGGCCTGCGTACACGCGAACACGCTCGTCAGGTCGGGGTCCACGACCGCCCGCCACTGCGCCACGGTCATGCCCGCCAGCTCCTGCGTCGGTTGTACGCCCGCGTTGTTGACCAGCGCGGTCAGTCGCCCGTCACCCCAGTCGGCGGCCTCCCCCACCACGCGTCGGCAGACGTCCTCCTCGGCCAGATCCCCCCGCACGACGAGCGCCCGCCCACCCGACTCCCGGATACGGGACGCCACTTTCCCGGCCACCTCCACCGCCGTACGGCAATGCAGGACGACCGCCGCCCCCTCCTGCGCGAACCGCATGGCGATCCCGCGCCCGATGCCGCCACCCGCTCCCGTGACGAGGGCGACCTGTCCTTCGAGGAGTCCGCGTCCAGTCATGGACGGCACAGTGCCGCGATTCGCGCGGCCTCGGAGGGATAGCGCGCCGTCAGCTCCGCCAGGTCGCCGTGCTCGTAGCCCTCGTAGGTGAAACCGGGCGCCATCGTGCAGCCGAAGAAGGACCAGGAACCGCCCTCCGCCACCCGCGCCCCCATCCAGGTCCCGGCGGGAACGGTGAGCTGGATGTGCCCGCCCCGCAGGACGTCGGGGCCGAGCACGGCGGTGCGCGATGTGCCGTCGGGGGCGAGGAGGAGCAGTTCCAGCGGGTCGCCCAGATAGAAGTGCCAGACCTCGTCGGACGGCAGACGGTGCAGGGCCGAGAAGTCGTCCGCGGTGAGCAGGACGACTATCGCGGTCCCCTGCCGCCGTCCGTCGGGCAGCTCGGGCCCCGCCCAGGTCTGCCGGAACAGCCCGCCCTCGCGCGGGATCGGCTCCAGTGAGTAGTGCGCGACGAGGTCTTCGGGGGTCACGCCCGGAAGGCTACCTCCCGGGTCAGGAACGCGAGTTGGGCCTTCTTCTCCGGGATGTACACGTCCGGGAGGTCGACCTCCGGCAGCACGACCGCCGGGCCGGCCGCGAAGCCCTGCCTGAGGAAGCGGGCGACGGCCTTTTCATTGGCTACATCCGGGTCGACGACCACCCGTCGGCGGTCCAGGGTGCCGAAGACGTACGACGCGACGACGGCCAGCAGCGCCGAGGTCCAGCCGGACCGCGCGCCCCCGGGACCGGCGGGCGCCAGCAACAGGTGGATGCCGATGTCGCCCGGAAGGACCTCGTAGCACTCGCTGACCCGGTCCGCCTCCGGCTCGTACGTCTGGAGCACCGCCACCGGGTCCCCGTCCAGCGCCACGAGGAAGGCGTGGTGGGTGTCGAGGGTGTCCATGTGGGCGTAGATCCCGGCCACCTGGTCCCTGGTCAGGCCGTTCATGCCCCAGAAGGAGGCCCGTTCCTGGCTGACCCAGCCGTGCAGGAGGTCGGCGTCGGCGTGCGGGGCGAGGGGGCGGATGCGGACGGTGCCGAATCCGTCGACGGCCTGCTCGTGGACTACTGCGGACGGCTCAGACATCGGATTCCTTCTCGAACTCGGTGAAATCGGTGACGACCGGGACCAGATCTCCCCCGACCCACAGGGGGAGCTGGTCGCGGTGGTGGGGCGAGGCGGGGATGCCGGACGCGCCGAGCGGGACCACCCAGCGGCTCGCCTCGCGGTCGGCCAGGTCCCAGACGTAGCGGGCGGCGGGGCCGCGCGCGCTCAGGTCGGTGAGGCCGGGCACGGCGGAGGTGCACAGCACGCAGTCGTGGTCGCCGGAGAGGCCGGGTCCGTCGTACGGGCCGGTGGGGAGCGCCCGCCACGGGGCGAGGCGGTGGGTGTCGCCCCAGGTGCCGGTGAGCTGCCCGGCGGTCGCGGCGGCGACTTCCTCGACCGCCTCGCGGACGATCTCGGCGCGGTCGATGCCGTACAACTCCTCGGCGCGTAGCAGGTGTTCGAGGGCGAAGCCGACGCGCGGGAGCAGGGCCAGCCAGGGGAGGAGTACCTCCGGGTAGGCGGGCGGGGCGGACAGCGCGGCGAATGCCGGGTGCGCGGCGAGTCGCCGTACGACCGCACCGCGCACCGCCGCGTACCCGGCCGCGGCCACGCTGTCCGCGTCCATGCGGCGGTCCCAGGCGAGGAGGGTCCGGCGGATGCGGGCAGCCGCGGGGGTGAGGGTTTCGAGGGCACGAAGCACCCCCAACAAGGGTTCCGCGGAGGCGAGTTGGGTGTCCATGTGGATCGCCGGCATGTCGGCGGCCGACCAGTGGTCCTGCTCGCCCAGCAGGGCCGTGATGCGGTCGGCGCGATGGGGCGGGGCGAACTCGACGCCCAGGGGTGCGGCGAGGCCGCGCTGGTTGGCCATGGCGGCGACGCCGTCGGTGAGGCCGCCGCGGGGCGTCTCGTGCCAGCCGCCCCAGTCGTGGCCGGGCTGCCAGGCGGGCACGAGCCGGGTGCGGTTGGCCTCGGAGCGCACCGGCACCTTCCCGGCGACGCGGTGCAGCAGGCCGCCCTCGGTGTCGGCGGCCTGGACGACGTTGACGGGCTCGGCCCACAGGTCGACGGCCCGGTCGACGTCGGTGACGCTGCGGGCGCGGAGGAGGGGGAGGAGAGCACTGAAGCCGAGGTCGGCGGTGACGCGGGGCGGGTAGCGGAGGGTGACGGCGAGGGGGCCGTCGGCCAGGACGTGCCCGGCGGAGAAACCTTCCTGCAACAACTCTTCGGACAGCCCGTCCTGCGACCCCTCGGCCAACCCTTCGGACAGCCCGTCCGGCACCCCCTCGGCCAACCCTTCGGACAGCCCGTCCGGCACCCCCTCGGACAACCCTTCCGGCCCTCCGATGATCACCGGCCCCCGCTCCGTCTCGATCACCTCGACCTCGACCGGCTCCTCCCCCGCGACCGCCACGACCTCGTTGTGCCGCACCGCCCGCCGCCAGACCCCGTCCGGGTCCAGGGCCTCCACGCCCGCACCCGTGCGCCGCAGCCGCTCCCGGTACAGGTCCTGGTAGTCGGCCATGGCGTTGGTGATGGCCCAGGCGACCGTGCCGGTGTGGCCGAAGTGGGCGATGCCGGGGACGCCGGGGACGGCGAGGCCGATGACGTCGAACTCGGGGCAGGAGAGGTGGATCTGCTGGTAGACCCCGGGCTCCTCGATGAAGCGGTGCGGGTCGCCGGCGATGATCGCGTGTCCGGTGACGGTCCGTTCCCCGCTCACCAGCCAGCCGTTGCTGCCGGAGGTCGCGGGCCCGTCGGCGGCGAACAGCCCGACCGCGTCGGCGCCGAGATGCCGTACGACCTGCTCACGCCAGAGCTTGGCCGGGAAGCCCGCGAAGAGGATGTGGATGCCGAGCCAGATGCCGAGCGGGGTCCAGGGTTCCCAGCGGCCGGGGGCGAGCCCGGCCCGCGCGAACTCCGGGCTGCGGCGGGCGCCTTCGGCCAGACTCTCGTTGACCCCGTCGACGTACGCCCGCACCCACTCCGACGTCTCCGGGTCCCGTCTTTCCAACGCGTCGAAACAACGTCTCGCCGTGTCGTCGAGGCGGGCCCGTCTGACGAACCGGTCCCAGGGCAGGGCCTCGGCGCCGAGGAAGGACGCGGACGTGCCCTGGGACCGGTGCCGCTCCACCTCCAGCTGCCAGGCCCGGTCCAGGGCGGTGACGCGGCCCTGGACCCGGGCGAGTTCCCTCGCTCCGTCGGCGCGGAGATGCGGTATGCCCCAGGCATCACGGAAGATCTCGCCGGTCACCTGTGCCCCTCCTTTGTTTTAGGTTAGGCTTCCCTAAGTTATTGGTGCGGGAATCGTACGCGAAGGGTGAAGACACCATGGGGCAGGGGCACGGCTGGGAGGGCGCGGTCCTGAAGCTGCTGCGCGCCAAGGACTTCGTGTTCACGGTGACGGGCGCCGAGGACGTGACGCCGCAGTACCGCCGCGTCCACCTCGAGGACGGCGGCATGCTCGCGGTGACCGGCGTCCATCCCACGATGTGGGTCCGGCTGTGGTTCGACAACGCGGGCAAGCCGCACCAGCGCGCGTACACCCTGGTCGACGCCGACCCGGAGGCCGGCACCTTCAGCCTGGAGTTCGCCCTGCACGAGGGGTGCGCGAGCGACTGGGCGCGGGCGGCGCAGCCCGGCGACACGATCGAGGCGACCGTCCACGGCACGGACTTCACCCAACCCGACCCGGCCCCCTCCCACGTCTTCGCCATCGCGGACACGGCCTCCCTCCCCGCCCTCAACTCCCTCCTCTCGGCCCTGGACTCCGCGCCGGCGACGGTGTGGTTCGAGGGCGAGCGTGACGGCCTGCCCTTCCGGACGGCCGAGGCCCGGCACGACGTACGGACCCTGCCCAGGCGCGACGCCGGGGCCCACCTGGTCACCCAGGTGAAGGAGGCCCTGCCCGACCTCCTCAAGAGCACCGCGGAGCCGTACGTCTGGATCGCCTGCGACACAGCGACGACCCGCGCCCTGACCTCCTACGTCCGCAAGGAACTGGGCCTGCCGAAGCAGCGGGTGAACGCGCTGGGGTACTGGCGCCCCTGACCGGGCAGGGACGCGGACCCCTTGCGCGTCCCTGCCCCCGCGCGCGTCCGGTCGGCGCGCGCGGGATGATCGGGGTCATGGACGTCACCCTGCATCTCGCACAGGACCCCGAGGCCGACGCACTCCTCGGCCGCAGCCCGCTCGCCGCGCTGGTCGGCATGCTGCTGGACCAGCAGGTTCCGATGGAGTGGGCGTTCAAGGGGCCCCGCACGATCGCGGACCGGCTCGGCGCGGACGACCTCGACGCGCACGACATCGCGGCGCAGGACCCCGACGCCTTCGTGGCCCTGCTGTCCGAGAAACCGGCCGTGCACCGCTACCCGGGCTCCATGGCCAAGCGGATCCAGCAGCTGTGCCAGTACCTCGTCGAGCACTACGACGGGGAGGCCGAGCTCGTCTGGAAGGGCGTCACCGACGGCCGTGAACTGCTGCGCCGCCTGGAGGACCTGCCCGGCTTCGGCAAGCAGAAGGCCCAGATCTTCCTCGCCCTCCTCGGCAAGCAACTGGGCGTGCGCCCCGCGGGCTGGCAGGAGGCCGCGGGCGCGTACGGCGAGCCGCAGGCCTTCCGCTCCGTCGCCGACATCACGGGCCCCGAGTCCCTGACCAAGGTGCGCGCGCACAAGCAGGAGATGAAGGCGGCGGCGAAGGCGGCGCGGAAGTAGGCGGCGCGGCAGCAGCCCCCGGCCACGGCGAGCGACCGGCCGTCAGCCGACTGGACCGCCCCGAATGGCGGGCGGAACGGGGACGTTCCCAGCATGGAGCATGACCGAGTCACCGGGTGGCCCCCTCGGGGGCCGGGACTATGACGACCGGCGGGTTCATGCGGGGCATCCGCCCGGGGCGGGGGCGGCGCGGGAGGCCGAGCCCGCCTTCGAGGGGCCCCTGCACGTCCTGTCCCGGGCCGCCTGGCAGGTCGTGCTGGGCACCGGGGTCTGCTCGCTGGTGCTGGGCATCCTGGTCCTGGTCTGGCCGGATGCCCCGCTCTTCGTCTCCGGGGTCCTCTTCGGCCTCTACCTCCTGATCAGCGGCGTCTTCCAGCTGGTCTCCGCGTTCGGCACGCACCGGACGACCTCGCTGCGGGTGCTGGCCTTCGTCAGCGGCACCGTGTCGGTCCTCCTCGGCCTGTTCTGCTTCCGCCGCCCGATGCAGTCGATCTTGCTGCTCGCCCTGTGGATCGGCATCGGCTGGCTCTTCCGTGGCGTCACCCAGACCCTGGCCGCCGCCTCCGACAAGTCCATGCCGGCCCGCGGCTGGCAGATCTTCCTCGGCGTCGTCACCGTCGTCGGCGGAATCGTGCTGATCGACTCCCCGATCGAGTCGGTCACCGTGCTGATGCTGCTCGGTGGGTGCTGGCTGGTGGCGGTCGGTGCCGTCGAGATCGTCATCGGAATCCGGATGCGCAAGCGGGCGCGCCAGGTCCCGCACGAGCTGTGAGACGCGCCGCGGATCAGTACGCCGTGCGGGCGTATCTCACCCCGAACGGGATGAACGCCGTACGGCACCCGGGGAGATGACCTTCCGTGAGTACCGCGAGTACCGCACGCCGCCCCTCGCGCAGCCGCGCCTGGCTGCGGGTCCTCGTGCTGCTGCTCGCGCTGCTGGTGCCGGGCGCGCACGCTCAGGCACACGCCCTGCCCGTCGTGGCGGGCGCCTTGGGCGAGGTCGCCGAGCACGACGTCCTCGACACGGCCCTGCGGCCGGCGGCCCGCGGCGACCGGCGCAGCGCCGTACGCCCGGCACGGTCGGGTACCGACCCGCAGCCGAAGCCCGCGCGATGCGTCCGGGCGGGCCCGACGCCTGCCGAGCCGCCACGGCCGCCGTATCTCACACACGTCCTGCGCACTGTGGTCCTGCGCTGCTGACAGACCCCCGCGACGAGGTCAGTCAGTACGGCAACAAGGAGCCACAAGGAGCACAGCCATGCCCACCGACCACTACGCCGTCCTGCGCGCCCTGCTGCGCGCGGAATCCGTACGCAACACGCCGAAGCCGCAGCCGCAGAAGGAGAAGCCGCAGCACGCCCCGAAGGAACGGGGGCGCGGCTGACACGGGCGCGGCGGAGGCGGGCCCCACCGGGTCCACCGGTCTGCGGGGCTACCGCCTCCGCCGCGCCGTGCCGAAGACCGACCGGGTGATCTCCCGCCCGATCTGCGAACCGAGCGACCGGGCGAGGGACTTGAACATGCCGCTCCCGACGACCTGCTCGACGACGGAAGGCTGCTCCTTCCGCTCACCCCGCTCCTCCCGCTCCTGCCGCCGGCCCCTGCGCTCCCCGGCCGCCGTGGCCTCGCGCATCTCGTCCGGACCCTTCGCGCCGCGGGACGTCTGGAGCCGCTCGTACGCCGACTCCCTGTCCACAGCCTGTGCATACCGCCCGTACAGCGCGGACGCCGTCACCGCCCGCTCCAGCGCGCCGGCCTCGACCGGCCCCATCAGCGACTCGGGGGCCCGCAGCCGCGTCGCGGCGACCGGGGTCGGGGCGCCCCTCTCGCTGAGCACCGTCACCACGGCCTCGCCGGTGCCGAGGCCGGTGAGGAGTTCCTCCAGGTCGTACGCCGAGTTGGGGAAGGTCTTCACCGTGGCCTTGAGCGCCTTCTGATCGTCCGGCGTGAAGGCGCGCAGTGCGTGCTGGATGCGGTTGCCGAGCTGGCCGAGCACATCGGCGGGGACGTCCTTCGGCGTCTGCGTCACGAAGAAGACGCCGACCCCTTTCGAGCGAATCAGCCGCACGGTCTGCGCGATCGAGTCCAGGAAGGCCTTGGACGCGTCGTCGAACAGCAGATGCGCCTCGTCGAAGAAGAACACGAGCTTCGGCTTGTCGGCGTCCCCGACCTCGGGCAGGTCGTGGAAGAGGTCCGCGAGCAGCCACATCAGGAACGTCGAGAACAGCTGCGGTCTGTCCTGCACGGCGGCCAGTTCGAGGACCGACACGACGCCCCGCCCGTCGGATGCCGTCCGCAGGAACTCGCTCGTGTCGAACTCCGGCTCCCCGAAGAAGTCCGCCATGCCCTGCGCCTCGAAGGCGGTCAGGGAGCGCAGGATCACCCCGGCGGTGGCGGTCGAGAGCCCGCCGATGTTCCTGAGCTCCCCCTTGCCCTCGTCCGAAGTGAGGAAGGCGACGACCGCCCTGAGGTCCTTGAGGTCGACCAGCTCCAGGCCCTTGGTGTCGGCGTAGTGGAAGATCAGGCCGAGGGACTGCTCCTGGGTCTGGTTGAGCCGGAGCACCTTGGACAGCAGGACCGGACCGAAGCTGGTGACCGTGGCCCGTACGGGAATGCCGTGGCCGATGCCCCCGAGGGCGTAGAACTCGGCGGGGAAGCCGGTCGCCGCCCACTCCTGGTGGACCTCGGCGGCACGTGAGCGCACCTTGTCGTTCGCCTGGCCCGGCGCCGCGACCCCGGACAGGTCGCCCTTGATGTCCGCCAGGAACACCGGCACACCCTGCGCCGACAGCTGCTCGGCGATCAGCTGGAGCGTCTTGGTCTTGCCGGTGCCGGTGGCGCCCGCGACCAGGCCGTGCCGGTTCAGCATGGGCAACGGCACCCGGACCTGCGCGTCGGGCAGGCACCGGCCGTCCCAGAGCAGGGCGCCCAGATCGAGGGCGGGGCCGCCGAAGGCATACCCGGCGGCGATCTCCAGGGCCTCCTGCGGCAGCGCGGCGGCAGTGCCCCGCGTCCCGGCGGCCCCGGCCGACGACACGGTCCCCGGCCCGCCCTTGGCCCTGCTCTCTCGCTCGCTCATGCCAGACCTCCGCCCACTGAAATTTCCGACGTACCCCCGTTCGGAGCAACCCGTCGCACCACCCCGCCTGCCCGTCGATCTGGCCGTCGCCGTCTCGATCTTTGCCGATTCATTCCGTTTGCCCCGGCTTTTCCAGCGTCGCACTGCGCCGCCATGGCTGCGCCCGGAAGGTCTTGACCGGTAGGCTTTCCGTGTGATCTTCAAGCGCATCGGAAACGGCCGGCCGTACCCCGACCACGGCCGGGAAAGCACCCGGCAGTGGGCGGACGTCGCGCCGCGCCCGGTCCGCCTCGATCAGCTCGTGACGACCAAGGGCCAGCTCGATCTGGAAACCCTGCTCGCCGAGGACTCGACGTTCTACGGCGACCTCTTCGCGCACGTCGTGAAGTGGCAGGGCGACCTGTATCTGGAGGACGGCCTGCACCGCGCGGTGCGCGCGGCGCTCCAGCAGCGCCAGGTGCTGCACGCGCGCGTCCTCGAACTGGACTGAAACCGGGGCCGGACCACTCCCGGGCGCCACTTGTTGGCCCTTTCGGGTTGGACCGGGCGGTATCGAATGATCATCTAGTAGGCATTGCCGCTCGGGCGCACTACGCTGCGCCCATGAGCATGCTGACTCCCCCGGGCATGGGCGGCCAGTACCGGATCAAGGGGGACAAGTACCCGCGAATGCGCCGTCCGCGGCGGCGCGGCAGGCTCGTCGTCCTCACCGTCGCCTCGGCCGCCGTACTAGGCATGATCGGCTGGGGCACTCTGCAGCTCATCGATGTCTTCACCGACGGCGGAAAGGCCTCGGCGGCCGGTCCGAAGGCCGACTGCGGGTCCCGGGCCACGCCCTCGGCCACCGCCGCGGCGGCCCTGCCCAAGCCGGGCGGGATCACCGTCAACGTGTTCAACGCCACGACCCGCAGCGGCCTCGCCAAGCAGACCGCGGACGAGCTGAAGAAGCGCGGCTTCAAGATCGGCGACGTGGGCAACGCGGCCAAGGAGTTCGACAAGAAGGTCAAGGGCACCGGGCTGCTGCTCGGCCCGTCGTCGTCCCTGGACACCGCGCTGCCCGTCCTGGGCACCCAGCTCGGCACCGCAGAGCGCCGCACCGACGCCGCGCGCAAGGGCCCGGCCGTCGACCTGATCATCGGCAACGGCTTCAAGGAGCTCGCGAAGAAGGCGGACGCCGACAAGGCGCTGGCCGCGCTGGCCAACCCCGAGCCGACGCCCACCGGCAAGAAGAGCTGCTGAGGGAAAGCAGGGCCACTCAGCCTCGTGGGGCCCGTTCGGCAGCCCGGTAGGGCTACTCGGCGGCGCCGTACAGGCGGTCCCCCGCGTCCCCGAGCCCCGGCACGATGTACCCGTGCTCGTTGAGGTGGTCGTCGACGGCGGCCGTCACGACCGTCACCGGGGTGCCCGCCAGCTCGCGTTCCATGAGCTCGACGCCCTCGGGGGCGGCCAGCAGCACCACGGCCGTGACGTCGTCGGCGCCGCGCTTGATGAGCTCCTGGATCGCCGCGACCAGCGTGCCGCCGGTGGCGAGCATCGGGTCCAGGACGTAGACCTGACGGCCCGAGAGGTCCTCCGGCATGCGCGTGGCGTACGTGGAGGCCTGGAGCGTCTCCTCGTTGCGGATCATGCCCAGGAAGCCCACCTCGGCGGTCGGCAGCAGCCGGACCATGCCGTCCAGCATGCCGAGGCCGGCGCGCAGGATCGGCACCACGAGGGGGCGCGGGTAGGAGAGCTTGACGCCGGTGGTGTCGGTGACCGGGGTCGTGATGTCGACCGCTTCGGTGCGCACGTCCCGCGTGGCCTCGTAGGCGAGCAGGGTGACCAGTTCGTCGGCGAGCCGGCGGAAGGTCGCGGAGTCGGTGCGCTGGTCGCGCAGCGCGGTGAGCTTGTGGGCGACCAGGGGATGGTCGACGACGTGGAGACGCATGTCCACAACAGTAACCGGGCCCGGTATGCCGAGCGTCCTCACACGCAGCAACCCCAGGGCCATCACTTAACCCTTGCGCCGGCATCAAACCGCCCGTCGGAGGGAAAGTGGGAGGGACGTACCGGGGGTGGTGTGCCTATGCCTGACCGTGAGTCCCCGGCGGACACCGCGCAGGAGGAAGCCGACTCCGCGCGCCGTCGCCGCCGGGCACAGTTCCTGCGGGAGCTCGCCGAGGCCCGCGCGCTGCGGGACCGTGTCCAGCCACGCCGCGCCAAGGCGGCCCGGCTGCGCCACGCCATGCGCATGCGCACGTTCCGCTGGTAGGGCGAGGCACCCGGGAAGATCCGTACCCTTCGGGGGCGTTGAGGCGGTGGGCGTGCGTGGACACCTGGAAAAGCCGCGTACGATCCGCACGTGGCGGCAACGAGTGTGCTGGTGAGTCCTTCACGGACGTGCTCGCGGACCCCCTCGGGACGACGCGATCAAAACTGCCGGACACAGGGAGCCGAAGACGTCCCCTGAACGCATTGTTTCTGCCACGATTCCGAGTGGGTGGGCTCGGAGCACAGCTCTCCCCGCCCCCAACCTCCGCCGGGGGGACCCCCAACCGGCACGCCTATGACCAGTGGGAGAGTCACGGTGTACTTCGCCGCACTGCTCGCGCGCACCGAAGACGGGTGGGAAGCGAGCGACACAGAGCTCGACGATGTGGAGACCCTGTCGGATCTGGCCGAACTGGCCCGTGAAGCCTCGCCCGAGGACGACACGGTGCTGGTGCTCATCGAGCAGGAGGACGCCTGGTTCGGCGTCGTCCGCATCGACGGCGAGGACGACCCGCGTATCTACGTCTCGGACGCCGCCGCCGCTGCCCGCAGCAGCTACGGCGAGATCCTGCTCACCGACGAACTGCTCGGCAGGGAGCCCGGCGACGACAGCGCCGACCTGGACTCCCTCGACCTCGACGGCACGGAGGAGCCCGACGGCGACTCCGACGACGACGAGGAGGGCGGCGGCGCGGACGCCGTCCCGCACAGCCCCGTCGGCGACAGCGAGATCCTCGACGACCTCGGCGTCGGCATGAAGGAACTCAAGGCCCTGGACGCCGAGGACGCGCTGGGCGCGATCGCCGAGGCGCTGGGCGCCTCGGAGGTGCTGGAGACCGTCCGCTGACCTCGTTCGACCCGGGGTCGGCACCCGAGGGGCCCGAAGTGGATGAGGAATCCGAAGTGCCCGACCCCGTACGCGACCGCTGGCGGGCCGCGATGCGGCTCGCCCTGGACCAGGCCGAACGGGCCGTCCGGGGCGGGGACGTCCCCGTCGGCGCCGTCGTGCTGTCCGCCGACGGCACGACCGTGCTGGGCGTCGGCCACAACGAGCGCGAGGCGACCGGCGATCCGACCGCCCACGCGGAGGTCCTGGCGATCCGCAGGGCCGCCGCGCAGGTCGGCCGATGGCGGCTGTCCGACTGCACGCTCGTCGTCACGCTGGAGCCCTGCACGATGTGCGCGGGCGCCATCGTGCAGTCCCGGGTCGACCGGGTCGTCTACGGCGCCCGGGACGAGAAGGCCGGCGCGGCGGGCTCCCTGTGGGACGTCGTGCGCGACCGGCGGCTCAATCACCGGCCCGAGGTGATCGAGGGCGTGCTCGCCGAGGAGTGCGCCCGGCTGCTCACGGACTTCTTCCGGGATCGGTGATCCGAGCTCGGCGAATACCGATTTCAGAGCAGGCCGGGAGGTGCTGTAAGGTCTCCCTCGGTAGCGTGTCCGAGCGGCCGAAGGAGCTCGCCTCGAAAGCGAGTGTGGCGCAAGTCACCGAGGGTTCAAATCCCTCCGCTACCGCTGAAGAAGGGCCCCGTCGTCAGACGGGGCCCTTCGTGCTGTTGATCTCCCGAGAGGCGCGAAGGTTACACTCACCGCCGGCAACACGGGGCCCTTTCGGCTCTTTCGACACGTTCGGCGCAGCAGACACAGTCAGAAACAGCAGCCACAGGGGAGGCCGCGATGGCGGTGAATTCGAAGAAGGTCGCCGTCTATGTGGTCGTGGTCTTCGCGCTCTACGTGATCATCACGGACCCGGCCAAGGCCGCCGACTACGTGCAGATAGGGTTCGAGGGCATATCGGACGCCGCCCAGGCCATCGGCGACTTCATGACGTGGATCGCCAACGGTGGCGACAGCTAGGTCCTGCCGCAGGGAGTACTCATGATCCGCCACCTGGTCCTCTTCAAGCTCAACGAGGGCGTCGAGCGCGACGACCCGCGGGTCGTGGAGGGCGTCGAGGCCTTCCGCTCACTGGAGGGCAAGATCCCCGAGCTGCGGCACTGGGAGCTCGGCTGGAACTTCAGCGACCGCCCCATCGCCTACGACTTCGCCATCAACTCCGCCTTCGAGGACGCCGCCGCCCTGCGCACGTACGCGGAGCACCCCGAGCACCAGGCGGGCGTCACGCTGTGGCGGGAGTTCGCCACCTGGGTGATCGCCGACTACGAATTCTGAGCCACGGCCCCCCGGATCCTTCCGGAACCCCCGCAGCCCTCCGCCGGAACGGCGGGGGGCTTTCGCGTGTCTTGCGCAGCGTTCCATCCCCAACACGGGATTATGCGGTACTTGAACACAATGAACTGTCTTGTGATGCTATGACCGCTTTTGACGGATGAGTTGATGGATCACGAGGTGGAGTTGACCGTGCCGGCCAGTACTGCGCCTCAAGCCCCGACCCAGGAGGACACCCCCGCGTCCCCGCCGCCCCGCAGCCGCGGTGCCGACACCCGGGCGCTGACACAGGTGCTCTTCGGGGAGCTCAAGGACCTGAAGCCGGGCACGCCGGAGCACAACCGCGTGCGCGGGGCGCTCATCGAGGCCAACCTCCCGCTCGTGCGCTACGCGGCCGCCCGCTTCCGCTCCCGCAACGAGCCGATGGAGGACGTGATCCAGGTCGGCACGATCGGGCTCATCAACGCCATCGACCGCTTCGACCCGGAGCGGGGCGTGCAGTTCCCGACGTTCGCCATGCCGACCGTCGTCGGCGAGATCAAGCGGTACTTCCGGGACAACGTCCGCACGGTCCACGTACCGCGCCGGCTGCACGAGCTGTGGGTCCAGGTCAACAGCGCGACCGAGGACCTCACCACCAGCTTCGGGCGCACCCCCACCACCTCCGAGATCGCCGAGCGGCTGCGCATCACGGAGGACGAGGTGCTGTCCTGCATCGAGGCCGGACGCTCGTACCACGCCACCTCGCTGGAGGCCGCGCAGGAGGGCGACGGGCTGCCCGGACTGCTGGACCGCCTCGGCTACGAGGACCCGGCCCTGGACGGCGTGGAGCACCGGGACCTGGTGCGGCACCTGCTGGTCCAACTCCCCGAACGCGAACAGCGAATCCTTCTTCTGCGGTACTACAGCAACCTCACCCAGTCGCAAATCAGTGCGGAACTCGGGGTCTCCCAGATGCACGTTTCGAGGCTACTCGCGCGTAGCTTCCAGCGACTGCGTTCGGCGAACCGGATCGACGCGTAACCGCAAGCAGGATCGAGTAGTCACCGTCGCGAGCGAATCGCTCACCAGGGCGGATCCCGACAGTTGTCCGTTGAAAAACCGTCAGACCCCGTTTATCCAGGGCGGATTCAAGCCTCACATGTCGACATGTCTCTACAGCGTGTTGCCGACATGTGACATTCTTCGGGAAGCGCGTTTGCCGTGGCTTCGGCTCCGGTATTCAGGTGAAGGCTGGCGTTCCTCGTTCGGAGCGTTCGCCACGACCGTCCCGCGACCCAAAGGGGGTGGCATGTCCGCAGACCAGGGCAGCTCGAAGGTGCTCACGCTCACAAAGAGCGAGTCCGCGCCCGACGCCGTTCTCGACGACGTCACGGCTCTGGAGGCCGTCCCGGCCCAGGCCCTCCCGGCAACCGATGTCCCGGCCGTCCCGGCCTCGGGTGACATCGACACCCGCACCCTGTCCCGCTCCCTGTTCCTGCGGCTCGCCGCACTGGACGAGCACAGCCCCGAACGCGCGTACGTCCGGGACACGCTGATCGAACTCAACCTCCCGCTGGTGCGCTACGCGGCCGCCCGCTTCCGCTCGCGCAACGAGCCGATGGAGGACATCGTCCAGGTCGGCACCATCGGCCTGATCAAGGCGATCGACCGCTTCGACTGCGAACGCGGGGTGGAGTTCCCGACCTTCGCGATGCCGACGGTGGTCGGCGAGATCAAGCGGTTCTTCCGCGACACCTCGTGGTCGGTGCGCGTGCCGCGCCGGCTCCAGGAGCTGCGCCTCGCCCTCACCAAGGCCAGCGACGAGCTCTCCCAGAAGCTGGACCGCTCCCCGACGGTGACCGAACTCGCCGCCGTGCTGGGCGTGTCCGAGGAGGACGTCGTCGACGGCCTCGCGGTCGGCAACGCGTACACCGCCTCCTCGCTGGACTCCCCGGCCCCGGAGGACGACGGCGGCGAGGGCTCCCTGGCCGACCGGCTCGGGTACGAGGACACCGCCCTCGAGGGCGTCGAGTACCGCGAGTCCCTCAAGCCACTGCTGGCCAAACTCCCGCCCCGCGAGCGCCGGATCATCATGCTCCGCTTCTTCGCGAACATGACCCAGTCGCAGATCGGCGAGGAGGTCGGCATCTCCCAGATGCACGTCTCCCGGCTGCTGACCCGGACCCTGGCGCAGCTGCGCGAAGGCCTCATCTCCGACTGACTCCTGCTCCCCCCTTCATATTTGACGGAGCGTCAGTCACCATGGCCCGATGCTTCGCCGGATATGGACGACCTCGACACCTGGCCGTCGGCGCACCGTGATCGGTGCTTCGGCGGCCGTCGTCTGCCTGGGCGGGGCGCTGGCCGCGTGCGGGGGCGGCGGAGACGGTGACGGGTATGTCGCGACGGGCGCGGCGGGCGGCCCGCCCCGCATCTCCGGTACGGCTGCCGCGCCGACGGGCGAGGTGACGCTGGTGCCGCTCGACGGGCCGAAGGGCGGCGCGGGCGGCGAGGGTGGCGACAACAGTGGTGGCGGCGGTGAGAGCGGCCGTAACTCCCCTGGCCAGGGCGGGAGTCAGGAGCCGACACCTGCCCTGGAAGCAGAGCGCGAAGGGACGGCGAGTCCCGGCAGTCCCCCGAACGAATCCCCCGGCCGTGCGGTCACGCCGGCCGACCCGGCCGCCCCGCCCGGCAGTTCACCCGCACCCTCGACGCCCGCGACCACTCCCTCGCCCGCGAAGCTGACCGTGAGCGACCCCGTACGGGAGCCCGCGGACAAACGCTGGTGCGAGAAGGTGACGCTCGACTTCCGCAACTCGGGCGGCACGGCCGTGCGTTCGGGCACCGTCACCTTCGGTACCCACATCATCGGCGCGCTCGGCATCGACTGGGCGACGATCGAGTCGTCGGAGGAAATCCCGGCGCCGATCAAGGCCGGCGCGCACAAGGAGAAGAGCTGGACGGTGTGCGTCGAGTCCTGGCGGGTGCCGCTCGGCATGCACATCGAGACGCAGGACGTCTCCGTCCAGTGGGACTAGGTCTGTCGCAGGGCCCGTAGGTCTACTTGAGTGCCAGCCAGGCGACCGCCGCGACGATCACCACGGCGGCGATCACGCCGACGATCAGGCCGATGCGGGGACCGCTCGAAGCCGCCTGCTGCCGACCGCCCTGCGGGCCCTCGTCGACGAACGCGCGGAACATCTGGGTGTTGCCTGCGGGGTCGTGGTTGCCCTGGGGGCCCTGGGTGTTAGCCATGGCCTGAGACCCTAGCGAATCCGCGCGTTCGGCCCAAGTGGGGGCTGCCGCCCTGCACAGGGGGTCACAGGACCCACCCGACCTGCACATTTACGGTCGCAATACTTGCCTTTGCCAAGTTTTTGCGGCCAGCCACCTCACTTTGTTTGCCTGTAGCAACCAACGGCTTCTATGGTTGCCCTAAGCAACAAATGACGGAGGTGTGATGGCCGAGCAGGCGCAGTACGAGGAGCTGGTCCGTCAGTTCAGCGCCTTCGGCGCCGTGAAGCGGGAGATGGGGCGGGTCCTGCCGTCCGACTGTCCCGCCGGTTCCGCCGCCGTCCTGACCTTGCTGAACCGCCACGGCGACATGCGCATGAGCAGGCTCGCGGAGTTGCTGGCCGTGGACATGTCGGTCACCAGTCGCCATGTCGCCCACATCGTGGAGCGCGGCTGGATCGAACGGTCCGCCGACCCGGCGGACAAGCGTTCACGCATCCTGCGCCTGACGCCCGAGGGCCTGGCACAGGTGGACCGGCTTTCGCGGTGCACCACGCAGATGCTCGCCGAGCGCCTGAGCGACTGGACCGATGACGAGGTCGCCCAGCTCACCCGGCTCATGGCGCGGCTGAGGACGTCCTTCGACGAGTCCCCCCGTACACCCGCGATCACCCAGTAGGAAAAGGAATTTCATGGCAACGACCACACCAGCCGGTGTGCGGGCGCACGCCAAGCACTCAGCAGGTGCCTCCGCCGACGGCGCCCCGATGTCGCACCGGCAGATCATGGAGGCACTGACCGGGCTGCTGCTCGGCATGTTCGTCGCGATCCTGTCGTCGACGATCGTCTCCAACGCCCTGCCCGACATCATCAAGGACCTCGGCGGCGGCCAGAGCGCCTACACCTGGGTGGTCACCGCGTCGCTGCTGGCGATGACCGCGTCCACCCCGCTGTGGGGCAAGCTCGCCGACCTCTTCTCCAAGAAGCTCCTCATACAGCTGGCCCTCGTGATCTTCGTGGCCGGCTCCGCGCTGGCCGGTCTGTCGCAGAACCCGGCCATGCTCATCACGTTCCGCGCGGTGCAGGGCATCGGCATGGGCGGTCTGTCCTCGCTGGCCCAGATCATCCTGGCCGCGATGATCTCCCCGCGTGAGCGCGGCCGGTACAACGGCTACCTCGGCGCCACCTTCGCGACCGCGATGGTCGGCGGCCCGCTGATCGGCGGTGTCATCACCGACACCGACTGGCTCGGCTGGCGCTGGTGCTTCTACGTCGGCGTGCCCTTCGCCGTCGTCGCCCTGATCGTGCTGCAGCGCACCCTGCACCTCCCGGTCGTCCGCCGGAAGGTCAAGGTCGACTGGGCCGGCGCCTTCTTCATCACCGCCGCGGTCTGCCTGCTGCTGGTCTGGGTGACCTTCGCCGGTGACAAGTACGACTGGCTGTCCTGGCAGACCTACGCGATGACGGGCGGCGCGCTCGCGCTGCTGCTGATCTTCGTCCTCGTCGAGTCCAAGGCGAGCGAGCCGATCGTCCCGCTGCGCCTGTTCCGCAACCGCACCATCACGCTCGCCTCGCTGGCGTCCCTCTTCGTCGGCATCGCGATGTTCGCGGGCACGATCTTCTTCAGCCAGTACTTCCAGCTGGCCCGCAACGAGTCGCCGACCATGTCCGGTGTCCTGACGATCCCGATGATCGTCGGCCTGTTCGTCTCGTCGACCGTCTCCGGCCAGGTCATCACCCGCACCGGCCGCTGGAAGGCGTGGCTGCTCGCCGGCGGTGTGCTGGTGACGGCGGGCCTCGGCCTGCTGGGCACGATCCGCTACGACACCGAGTACTGGCACGTCGCGATCTTCATGGCCCTGCTGGGTCTCGGCGTCGGCATGATGATGCAGAACCTGGTCCTGGCGACCCAGAACCAGGTGGCCCCGAGCGACCTGGGCGTCGCCAGCTCGGTCGTGAACTTCTTCCGCTCCCTCGGCGGCGCCATGGGCGTCTCGGCCCTCGGCGCGGTCCTCAGCCACCGCATCACCCACTACGCCGAGGAGGGCATGACCAAGCTCGGCGTCCAGGGCGGCTCGTCCGGCCACGGCGAGATCCCCGACCTCGACGCGCTGCCGGGGCCGGTGCGCACGGTCATCGAGAGCGCGTACGGCCACGGCGTCGCGGACGTCTTCCTGTACGCCGCGCCGATCGCCTTCCTCGCCCTCCTGTTCGCCCTGTTCATCAAGGAGGTTCCGTTGAAGACCAAGGGCGCCCTGGCCCAGGCCGCCGAGGCCGCCGAGCCCGCGACGCCGGAGCCCCTCGAGGCCGCCGCGCCGGCCGCCGCGCAGGAGCGGGTCCCGAGCTGGGCCTCCGCCTCCTCCTCCGCCTCGTTGGACACGGAGGCCGCTCCCGACGGCACCCAGAAGCTCGCCGCCGTCGCCACGGTGGCGCGTGCCGAGGAGACCGGCGGTGCGTCGTCCGGCGGCGTCCCGGTCCGCGGCTTCGTGCGGGGCGCGGAGAGCGCGCCGGTGCCGCAGGCCGCCGTCACGCTGATCTCACTGGCCGGGCGCCAGCTGGGCCGCTCGGTGGCACAGGGCGACGGCTCGTACGCGGTCGACGCGCCCGGCGCGGGCTCGTACGTCCTGATCGCCTCCGCCGACGGCTTCCAGCCGCAGGCCTCCACGATCGTCGTGGGCGGCGACGACCCGGTGGCGTACGACATCCTGCTCAGCGGCACCAGCGGCGTGACCGGCGTGGTCCGGGCCGCGGGGAGCGCACTGGCCGTCAAGGACGCGATGGTGATCGTCACCGACGTGCGCGGCGATCTGCTGGCCACGGCGGCCACCGGCGAGCAGGGCGAGTTCAGCTTCGCCGAGCTGGTCCCGGGTGCCGTGACCGTCGCGGTGAACGCCGCCGGATACCGGCCGCGCGCCCTGCCCGTCGAGATCGGCGGCACCGGGGTCACCCGGGTCGAGGTCGACCTGGAGGCAGGTGCCCAGGTCCAGGGCGTCGTACGGGCGCCGCACGGTCCGCTGGCCGACGCGCGCGTCACGCTGGTGGACGCCGCGGGCAACGTCGTGGGCAGTGCCACCACCGGGCCGGACGGGGCGTACGCCTTCACCGACCTGGACGGCGGCGAGTACACGGTCATCGCGACGGGCTACCCGCCGGTGGCGACGGCCCTGACGGTCACCGGCCGCGGAGCCGACGACCACGACATCGAACTCGCCCACCCCGGCGAGTAGTCGAATGGCCCGGTCGTCAATCTCCCGTCGTCCGCCCGAACGGCAGGCGGGAGATTGGCGACCGGGCCATGCCCCGGCCCGTGGCGGGCGGCGCGCTCTGAGCGGAGGTGCGCCGCCGCCGCGGGCCGGATTCTTTTGGGACTTTCTGAGGGAGTACGTGAGATGGGACTGACCGCGAGGATCCGTACCCGGGACGGTTGGGCCGTGTCGCACGCGGTCGTCACGGTGACGGACATGACCGGAACGCAGGTGCTGCGGGCGGAGGCGGACGCGGAGGGGGCCGTACGGGACGCGAATCCGCTGCCTGCGGGGGCGTACACCGTCATCGTCACCGCCGTCGGCTACGCCCCCGCCGCCGCGAGCGCGATCGTCACCGCGAGCGGCCGGGCCGAGGTCGGCACGGTGACGCTGGCCCGGCAGGGCGGCACGGAACTGCCGCCGCCCGGGCCGTGGACGGTCGACCCGGCCCACTCCAGCGTGGCCGCCGTCGCCCAGCACCTCGGGATCTCCAGCGTGCACGGGCGGTTCACGGAGTTCGGGGGCTCGATCGAGATCGCGCCGGACGATGTGACCAAGTCGCGGGTCGAGGCGGTGATCCGGGCCGACTCGATCGACACGGGGAACGGCATGCGGGACGGGCACCTGAAGTCACCGGACTTCCTGGATGTGGAGAAGTTCCCCGAGATCACGTATCGCTCCACGGGGGTCACGGCTGCCGCGGGCACCGACCGCTGGACGGTGCACGGCGAGCTCACCATGCACGGTGTCGTACGGCCGGTGGACCTGGACCTCGCCTACCTCGGCACGGGCGCCGACCCCTGGGGCGGCACACGGGCGGCGTTCCGGGCGACGACCGAACTGCACCGGGACGACTTCGCCATGAACTACAACCAGGTCGTGCAGGCGGGGATCGCGGCCATCGGTACGACGCTCAAGGTCGAGCTGGACATCCAGGCGGTCCAGGGGGAATCCCTGCCGCAAGGGTAGGCACGCCAGGGTCAGGCTGAGAGGGCCGGCCGGCCTCTACGCTGACCCCATGGCACCGAACATCGCGACCAACACGCGCGTTTCGCTCGAAGAGCTGCTCGACTTCGTACGGCCCCGTCACCGCGCCATCCTGCTGACCCGGCGGGCCGACGGCAGCGCGCAGGCCTCGCCGCTGACCTGCGGGGTGGACGACTCGGGGCGGATCGTGGTGTCCACGTACCCCGAGCGGGCCAAGACGCGCAACGCCAAGCGGGACCAGCGGGTCAGCCTGCTCGTGCTGAGCGACGACTGGAACGGGCCGTGGGTGCAGATCGACGGTTCCGCCGAGGTCATCGACTCGCCGGAGTCGGTGGAGCCGCTCGTCGAGTACTACCGCAACATCGCCGGGGAGCATCCGGACTGGGACGAGTACCGGGCGGCGATGCTGAAGCAGGGGAAGTCGATCATTCGGGTCACGCCGGAGAAGTGGGGGCCGGTGGCGACGGGTGGGTTTCCTGCGCGGCTCGTTGAGGGCGGCGCCTAAGGGGCAGGGGGCTGGGAGTTAGGGGGCTGTGGGGCGCTTCGCGCCACCATGGCCTCGATGCCCGCCACCAGTAGGTCCAGGGCGAAGCCGAAGTCCCGCTCCCACATCTCCTGCACCGTGTCGCCGCCCCGCGCCTCCATGAGTTCCGCGGACTCCTGGACGATGTCGGCGGCCTCCGGGGCCTGGGTGACCGTGCTCATGGCGTGCTGGAAGTAGTCGTCGGGGGTCATGCCGAACGCGGCGCTGCGGGCGATGAAATGGCCCTCGATCGTGCCGAAGCCGTACACGAACTGGAAGACGGCGGAGATGGCCGCGACCAGGCCGTGTGCCGGGAGGCCGGTCTTGCGGATGATCCGCTGGACCAGGCGGGAGAAGGCGAGGCTGTTCGGGCCGATGTTGACGTACGTGCCGATCAGCGGCGACAGCCACGGGTGCCGGACCAGCAGGCCGCGATACTCGCGGGCCAGCGCGCGCAGTTGGTCGCGCCAGTCCTCGTCGGTCTCCGGGTCGGGCAGGGTCAGCTCACCGAACGCGGCGTCCAGGGCGAGTTCGAGGAGGTCGTCCTTGGTGTCGACGTACCAGTACACGGACATCGCGGTCACGTTCAGCTCGGCGGCCAGGCGTCGCATGGAGAACTTGGCCAGCCCGTCCGCGTCCAGCAGCCGTATGGTCACCTCGGTGATCCGGTCGCGGTCGAGGCCGGAGGGCTGCCCGCCGCCCCGTCCGCCACGACGTTCCTTGCCCTCGAGCCAGACGCTGGTCCGCGCGGACTGCCCGGCTGCCCTCACCATGGCGCACCTTCCTCGACTCCGTCACTGATCAAGATGCTAGGCGGCAACGCCCCCATAGGGGCGCGGGGCTGTGTCGATTCGCGGCTCCGCCGCGTGGGCGCGATCAGCCACAACGAACCGGCAGTCGCGCCCCACAGCCCCTGCGTCCCGAGCTCTCAGGCGAACTCTGCCCGCTCAGCACGCCGAAGCAACGCCCACGCGACCAACCCTCCGAGCAGCACAGCCGCCGCCCCCACCAACAGACTGCTCTCCAGACCGGACGAGAACGCGTCCAGAATCCGCCCCTTCTCGGCCTCGCCGTCCGCCATGGACAGCGCCGCCGGCAGGGACGTCGCCGCCACCGGAATCAGCGCCGCGAACCGCGAGTTGAGCAGCGCCCCCAGTACGGCGACCCCCAACCCGGTGCCGAACTCCGCCACCGTCCCGTTGATCCCGCCGCCGACTCCGGCCTTCTCCGGCGGAATCGCGCTCATGATGGCGTGTGACATCGCCGGACTGGCGACCGCGGCACCGGTGCCGATGAGGACCAGCCCCAGCAGCGTGCCGGCGTAGCCGCCGGAGGCCATCGTGGCGATGGAGGCCAGGCCGGCCGCCATGACCGCCATGCCGAGCCCGATGGCGAGCGGGTTACCCAGTCGGGCCGACCACTTCGCCGCCACGCCGGTGAAGTTCAGCGCCACGATCATCAGGGCGAGCGGGGCTGTGCGCAGCCCGGCCTCCAGTGGCTCGTAGCCGAGCACGAACTGCATGTGCTGGGTGAGCAGGAAGAGCGACCCGCCCATGCCGAACGTGATCAGGATTCCGCCCGAGACCGCCCCTGTGAACTGCCGGTTCCGGAAGAAGTGCATGTCGATCATGGGGTACGGAATCCGGCTCTCCCAGTACGCGAAGGCGACCAGCACGACGACGGCCACGGCCGCCGTCATCAGGACGCGGCCCGACGCCCAGCCGTGTTCGGGCCCGGAGATGATCGCGAACACCAGGGAGGCCATGCCGATCGTGGAGAGCACGGCGCCGAGCAGGTCGGGGCGGTCTCCCTGCGGGTTCTTCGACTCCGGGACCAGCATCACGACGGCCACGAGGGCGAGCACCGCCACTGGGATGTTGATCAGGAAGATCGCGCCCCACCAGAAGTGGTTCAGCATGAAGCCGCCGAGCAGCGGCCCCGCCGCGAAGCCCAGCGAGTTCACCGCGGCCCAGATGCCGATCGCCTTCGGCTGTTCCTCCGGCGTGAAGATCTGTATGGCCACGGCCAGGACGGTGGTCATCAGCAGGGCGCCACCGACGCCCATCCCGGCGCGGGCCGCGATCAGCTGGCCCGTGGAGTCGGCGAGGCCGGCCACGAGCGAGCCCACCCCGAACAGGGCCAGGCCCGCGGCCAGCATCTTCTTGCGGCCGTAGCGGTCGGCGGCGCTGCCTGCCGTCAGCAGCAGACCCGACTGAACTAGCGAATAGGCGTTGATCATCCACTGGATGTCGGAGGTGGCCGCGTCCAGTTCGCGGGTGAGCGAGGGGATGGCCACGTTCAGGACGGTGTTGTCGAGCACCACGGTGAGCACCGCGACGCACAGGACACCGAGGATCAGCCACCGCTGCGGGTGGCCGCCCGGCGCTGCGGGCTGTGGCTCGGCCGGGGCCTGTTCCTGGGGGGACGTCGTCATGCTGTACACCGTAGAACAGATCCCATACACCGTACAACGCGAATTTCCGCCGCCCCGGAACGCCGGAAGGGCGTACGGCCTCGGCGGCCGTACGCCCTTGCACTACGAGAACCGTCAGCTGCCGGTCTGCTGCGTCAGGTCGTAGAACGTCGACGAGCCGGCCGTCACCTGCTTGAAGTTGGCCTCGACCCACTCGGTGATCTGTGAGGACGTGCCGCTGCTGCTGCCGCCCATGCCGCCGCCGGAGCCGCTGGAGATGAAGTAGTGGATCTTTCCTTCGGTCACGTACTTCTTGAACTCCGCCAGCGTCGGGGACGGGTCGGTGCCGTTGAAGCCGCCGATCGCCATGACCGGGTCGCCGGTGGAGAGCTGGTAGCTCGCGGCGTTCTGGGCGCCGATGGCCGCGGCCACCCAGGTGTAGTCGCTCGCGTTCTTCTCCAGCAGGTCCTTGGCCTCGTCGCTGACGCTGGCCCCGTTGAGCAGGCCGCCCACGCCGCCACCGCCGCCCATACGACCGCCTTCACCCATCTGGCCGCCGCCCTGCTGGTTCTGACCCTGAGTGTTGCCATTGCCGTTCGGCCGGCCCTGGCCCGGCATACCGCCGCCCGGGAAGCCGTTGCCGTTCTGCTGGTTCTGACCGCCCTGCTGCCCCTGCCCCTGACCTTGGCCTTGGCCCTGCTGACCCTGCTGGTTCTGGCCGGGCATGCCGCCACCGCCGGGGCCGCCGCCCATGCCGCCACCGCCGGGGCCACCGCCACGGCCGCCCGAGACAGCGGGCCCCGCCGTGACGATCGAGCCGGTGTGGCCCTCGGTCACCGTGGTGAGGGTGTACGCGGTCGGACCGGCCAGCGCCGCGACGAGGCCCAACCCGATGACTCCCATGGCGAGTTGACGTCCGACCTTCGAGGCGAAGACCAGGCCCAGCGCCGCGGCCAGACCGCCGACCAGCACGACCCACTTCAGCCAGGGCAGATAGTCGGAGGAGCGGTTGAGCAGGACGTAGCCCCAGACCGCGGTGGCCGTCATCGCGGCGGCCAGGGTCAGCGACGCCCACGCCTTGTCGCGCTTCTCCCAGAGCAGCGCCGCTCCCATGCCGATCAGCGGGGCGACGTAGGGGGCGAGGGCCACCGTGTAGTACTCGTGGAAGATGCCCTGCATGTAGCTGAAGACCAGCATGGTCGTGATCAGTGCGCCGCCCCAGACCAGGAACGACCCGCGCGTCACCGACGTACGGCGTGCCATGGGGGTCCCCCCGCTTGAGCGCATTCGAGAGTGGGGGAGCGTGGCCACCAGGCCCGCGATCAGCAGGATCAGCGCGGCCGGGATCAGCCAGGAGATCTGCCCGCCGATGCTGGAGCTGAACAGGCGGTCCCAGCCGGTCTCGCCCCAGTTGCCGCCGCCGTTGCCGCCGCCACCGCCCCCGCCGACGCTGCCGGTCTCGTCGCCGTTGAGCCGGCCGAGGCCGTTGTAGCCGAAGGTCAGTTCAAGGAAGGAGTTGTTCTGCGAGCCGCCGATGTAGGGGCGGGAGGACGCGGGCCACAGTTCGACGATCGCGACCCACCAGCCGCCGGAGACGACGATCGCGGCGAGGCCCGCGGCGAGCTGACCGACCCGCTTCTTCACCGACACCGGCGCGCAGACCGCGTACACGAGCGCGAGCGGCGGCAGGATCAGGAAGGCCTGCAGGGTCTTGGCGAGGAACGCGAAACCGATCGCGACGCCCGCCCACACCAGCCACTTGGTACGGCCGTCCTCCAGGCCCCGGATGACGAAGTAGCAGGCCACGGCCATCAGCAGGGCCAGCATCGCGTCCGGGTTGTTGAACCGGAACATCAGCGCCGCGACGGGTGTGAGCGCCAGCACCGCGCCCGAGATCAGGCCGGCCGCGGGGCTGAACCGGCGGCGCACGGCCGCGTACACCACGGCCACCGTGCCGACGCCCATCAGGACTTCAGGGAGCAGGATCGCCCAGGAGTGGAGGCCGAAGAGGCGGACCGACAGGGCCATCGGCCACAGGGAGGCCGGGGGCTTGTCGACGGTGATGGCGTTGGCCGCGTCCAGCGAGCCGAAGAAGAACGCCTTCCAGGACTGGCTGCCGGCCTGGACGGCCGCCGAGTAGAAGGAGTTGGCGTAGCCGGAGGCACTCAGGTTGTAGAGGTAGAGGACGAGGGTGGCGAGGAGGAGGCCCAGGAAGGCCGGGCGGGCCCAGCGCGGGTCCTCGGGACGCCCGCGCCACAGCCGTCGTACGAAGGGTTGCTTGGGTTCACCGGCCTCGGGCGCCGGTGCGGCTGACGGGGGCGGCGGGGGAGGGCCCCACGTGGCGGGGTCCGCGTCTCTGCCGTGGTCGTAGGTCTGCTGGTCGTAGTGAACGGTCATCGCAGGTCCCTGGAGTCGGTGTCGTGCGGGCGCACCGGCTGCAACTGCATGGTGGCGTCCCGCCAGCTGCCGTCCGCGGCTTCACCGGCGCGGAACTGAGTGGTGTCGAACGGGTGGTGGGGAGCGCTCCGGGTGACCGGGCGCTGCGGGAGCGGGCCGTGGTGGCCAGGCTGCGCCATGGAGCCGGCGCCCACCGTGGAGTAGGTCGGGGAGGACGGGGTGTGGGCCGAGGTGTGGGCCGGGGTGTGGCCCGGGCTGTACGGGGCGCCCACCGTCGCGTCGGCGTCGCGTCGGTCCGGGAACACCCACGCCCTGAAGAGCAGGAAGCGCAGCACGGTCGCCGCGAGGTTGGCGGCGATCAGGACGGCGAGTTCGGTCGAGTGGCCGGGGTCGCTGCTGGCCGCGTTCAGGGCGGCCAGCGAACCGCTGGTCAGGGCGAGTCCGATCCCGAAGACGACCAGGCCCTGCGCCTGATGCCGGACGGCACCGCCCCGGCCGCGCACCCCGAAGGTGAGGCGCCGGTTGGCCGCCGTGTTGGCGATCGCGGAGACCAGCAGGGCGAGCGCGTTGGCGATCTGCGAGCCGGTGAAGACGCGGAAGCCGCTGTAGAGGAGGAGGTAGAAGAGGGTGGACAGGCCGCCGACGACACAGAAGCCGACGAGCTGACGGGCCAGGCCCTTGGGTACGTCCTCGATCTCGCGGTCGCGCGGGTCGTCGCCGAAGGGACGGGTGAGCCGGTCCAGCGACAGCGAGCCGGTCGCCAGGGCCCTGCCCACCCGCCACACGCCCTTGAGGTCGTCGGTCGCCGTCTTCACGATGTGCACCGTCGAGTTGGGGTCGTCGACCCAGTCGACCGGCACCTCGTGGATCCGCAGGCCCGCGCGCTCGGCGAGCACCAGCATCTCGGTGTCGAAGAACCAGCCGGTGTCCTCGATCAGTGGCAGCAGCACCTGGGCGACATCGCGGCGTATCGCCTTGAAGCCGCACTGCGCGTCCGAGAAACGGGCCTGGAGCGAGCCGCGCAGGATGAGGTTGTACGTGCGGCTGATGAACTCCCGCTTGGCGCCGCGCACCACGCGTGAGCTCCGGCTGAGCCGGGAGCCGATCGCCAGATCCGAGTGACCGGAGATCAGCGGCGCCACCAGCGGGAGCAGGGCGTTGAGGTCGGTGGACAGGTCCACGTCCATGTAGGCGAGGATCGGGGCCTCCGAGGCCGACCAGACGGTCCGCAGCGCCCGGCCGCGGCCCTTCTGCTCCAGCCGGAAGGCCTTGACCTCCGGGATCTCCGCCTCCAGCCGCCGGGACACCTCGGGGGTGGTGTCCGTCGACGCGTTGTCCGCGATCGTGATGCGGAACGCGTACGGGAAGGTGCGCTTGAGGTGATCATGCAGTCTCAGCACACACGGCTGGAGGTCCTTCTCCTCGTTGTAGACGGGGATCACTACGTCCAGAACAGGCGTACCGGCGTCGCCGGCCGGGAGGTGCTCCCGCGCCGGCAGGGTGCCGGGAGAAGAGTCGGTTCGCATGACACCGACTTTTGTCAGGCGCCCTGTTGCGCCCATGTGGTGGCACTGTGCTGTGCCTGTGAGTGCTGTTGCCAGCTCATTTCGGGGCTCGGCGGCGTGCGGAGCGCGGGCAGATGCACCGTGAAGACGGTCCGCCCGGGCACGCTGTCGACGGTCACGGCGCCGCCGTGCGCGGTCGCCACGGCCTGCACGATCGCGAGGCCCAGGCCCGTCGAGCCGGTGGCACGGGAGCGCGCGGAGTCACCGCGCGCGAACCTCTCGAAGACGTGCGGGAGCAGATCGGACGGGATGCCCTGGCCGTTGTCCTCGACGTCCACGCACAGCCACGGGCCGCGTCGCTGCACACGGGCGGTGACGGTCGTACCCGGTGGGGTGTGGTTGCGGGCGTTGCCCAGCAGATTGACGAGGACCTGTTGCAGCCGCGCCGCGTCCGCCGACACGAGCGCGGGCTCGTCGGGCAGGTCGAGGCGCCAGTTGTGGTCCATGCCGGCCGCGCGGGCGTCGCTGATGGTGTCCACGACGAGCGGGATGAGGTCGGTCTGCTCGAAC
The DNA here is from genome assembly GCF_036173045.1 of Streptomyces sp. NBC_00299. Classification (GTDB taxonomy): domain Bacteria; phylum Actinomycetota; class Actinomycetes; order Streptomycetales; family Streptomycetaceae; genus Streptomyces; species Streptomyces machairae. The sequence goes on along the minus strand of NZ_CP108039.1, from coordinate 4,966,145 downwards.
TGCAGGGGCCGTCCTGCGTCCAGCCGGGCGAGCAGGAGGAGATCCTCGACGAGGAGGGTCATGCGCCCGGCCTCGGACTCGATACGGCCGAGCGCGTGCCGGGTGTCGGGGCCGACCTCCTCTCTGCCGCGTCTGGTCAGCTCGGCGTACCCGCGGATGGAGGCGAGCGGCGTCCTCAGCTCATGGCTGGCGTCGGCCACGAACTGCCGCACCCGCATCTCGCTCTGCTGGCGGGAGTGCAGGGCACCGTGGACGTGGTCCAGCATCCGGTTGAGCGCGGCCCCGACCTGGCCGACCTCGGTGTGCGGGTCGGTCTCGGTCTCGGGGACGCGTTCGCTGAGGTTGACCTCGCCGGTGTGGAGGGGGAGTTCGGAGACGCGGGTGGCCGTGACGGCGACCCTGCGCAGGGGGCGGGTGGCCACGCCGACGATCACCGTGCCGGCGATACCGGCCGCGACCAGGGCGGCGGCGGTGACGCTGGCTTCGATGAGGATGAGGGTGTTGAGGGTGTTGTCGACGTCGGTGGTCGGGATGGCGACGTAGAAGGTGCCGTTGGGGCCGGTGGCGTACTGGACGCGGTACGCGCCGTAGCCGGGGATGTCGACGGTGTGCTTCTCGGTGTCCTGGGCAACGGAACCGATCGCCTGCGTCGCGGCCTCGCTGAGCGACTCGGGCTTCATCTGGGGGACGCCGTTGTCGTCCGTGGTCTTCTTGCCGATCTGGGCTTCGGTGACGGAGCCGTTCTGGACCTTCGCCGCGATGGTGCCGCTCGGCTGCGGTCCCTTGGCGACGAATTCCTCGAGGACGACCGCCTTGGGTTTCCTCTCCTGGTCGGGCGCCTCGGTGTCCTTGGGCTGGCCCGGAGGCCTGAACGAACCCGATGCCCGCGCCGCGACCTCGTTGAGCTGACCGTCGAGCTGTTCGTACAGGTGCGAGCGCAGAGCGAGCGTCGTCACGGTGCCGATCACCGCACACACCACGGCGATCAGCACCACGGAAGCGACGACGAGCCGCGTCCGCAGGGTGCGCGGCTGGCCCGCCCGTCTCTTCTGCGTACGCGGTCGTCGTCGCCCGCTCATGACACCGCGGGCTTGATCAGATAACCGGCACCGCGCCGGGTGTGGATCATCGGCTCCCGACCGGCGTCGATCTTCCGGCGCAGGTAGGAGATGTACAGCTCGACGACATTGGCCTGTCCACCGAAGTCGTACGACCACACGCGGTCGAGTATCTGGGCCTTGCTGAGCACGCGCCGCGGGTTGCGCATGAGGAAGCGCAGCAACTCGAACTCGGTGGCGGTGAGGTGGATGTTCTCCCCGCCCCGCGACACCTCGTGGCTGTCCTCGTCGAGCGTCAGGTCGCCGACGACGAGCACGGAGTCCGACCGCCGGTCGGCGGCGCCGGAACGCCGGATGAGCCCGCGCAGCCGGGCGACGACCTCCTCCAGACTGAAGGGCTTGGTGACGTAGTCGTCGCCACCGGCGGTGAGCCCGGCGATACGGTCCTCCACGGCGTCCTTGGCCGTCAGGAACAGCACCGGCACGTCCGGCAACTCGCGCCGCAGCCTGCCGAGAACGGTCAGCCCGTCCATGTCCGGCAGCATCATGTCCAGGACGACGGCGTCGGGCCGGAAGTCACGCGCGGTCTGGATGGCACCGGTGCCATCCCCCGCACTCCGGATCTGCCAGCCCTCGTAACGCAGGGCCATGGACAGGAGTTCGGTGATCGACATCTCGTCGTCCACCACAAGCACTCGGACGGGGCTCCCGTCCGGCCTCAGCAGTTCGGTGCGCCCCTGGGGCGAGGTCGTGGTCATAGCGGACACCATGTCGGGGTCCTCTGAGAACACGCTTTCTGAAACCTGTGATTTTCCTGAGAAACGCACAGGAGGCTCTCAGGGAGCCCCTGGGAACTCCTTGGCCGACGGCGAGTTCGGGCCCCCGCCGACGCGCTCGAACGCGGTGCTCCGCTCGACCTGGGCGATGTGAACGACGTACCGCTCGTACCAGTGCTCACGACCGTACGCCTTGGCCGCACGGTGCTCCGCGTCGGTCCGCCACTGCTCGATGCCGGCGAGGTCCCGGAAGTAGGCGACGGTGACGGACAGGCCGCCCGGCGTGTGTGCCGAGTCCTCGCCGAGGAACCCGGGGACCTCCTTCACCAGCTCTCCCATGCGCTCGGCGGTCGCGTGGTATCCGGCATCCGTCTCGGTACGCACCGACCTGAACACGACGGCGTAGTAAGGGATTTCATGGGCTGCGACAGGTGCTGTGGTGATCGCTCATGTCAGTCACCATCGGTCCCGGCGCCGCACGTCGTCCAGGCTCCTTACCGAAAGGGATCCGGACGGGATCCAACTCTTTGCCAAAGCCGACCCCTTCCAGCGCGGGGACGCCGTCAGAACAACCCGTCCTGCACGCTCGCCTCCCGCTCCCTGAACTCCCTTACCGGCATGGTCAGTTCTCCGCCTACCCCATCTCCGGCCGTCGGCACCAGCTCCCACCCCGTCATCAACCGCGTGTCGACCACGACCACCCCACCGCCCGTCTCCACATGCAGATCCGGCCCCGCAGCCGCCACCAGCCGCCCGCTCACCGCCCCGCCCGCGACCAGCTCGGTCACCACCCCGGCGGCGGGCAGCAGATCCGTGAGCCCGAACACCCCGGCGTGGTCGACCGGTTGGCAGGGCTCGCGGGTGAGTGACTCCGGCCAGGCGGGAAGGGCAACGGCCCGGGCGTGCAGGTCCGCCACCTCGGCGGCCCGCTCCGCCGCCGACGTCGGCAGCGCGGACCGCACCGCCCGCTTGTCGGCGTACGGAATCCGGTCCGGCACCCGCAGGGCCGCCCGCAGCAGTTCCTCCGTGCGCCGTGCCGCCATCAGCGGGCCCGCGCCCAACCAGCTGAAGCAGACCGCCCCCTGTTCCAGCAGCCGGGCCGAGCCTCGCTCAAGGGCCGTGATGCCGACCTTGGTCATCCCGGGGCCGAACCAGGCCAGATATACGTGGTACGGGCGTGGGTCGTCCGCGATCGTGTCCGCGGCCACCGAGTGCGCCCGGTCCAGCCGCGCGCACTCCTCGCACCGCGCCCCCGTGCTCCGCCCCGGCACGACCGCCCGCACCGGACACGCATGCCCCCGCGCTCCCACGCATGTCCGCACTCCCCCTTCCGCGACCCCGAAGGCCACCCGTTTCCCCCAGGTCAGCGCCGAGCGCCGACCACCGTCCCACGCCAGCTCAGGGCCGTCCGCCGGCCAACGCAGCCCCTTGCATCTCCATGCCTGTGCCATCGCTCTTCGAGAGTAGAGGGAGGCACTGACAACGGCCGTTCAGCGACCCATCACCCCCGGTTGCCCCACCGCCCCACTGCCCCATCGGCCTCAGCGCGCTTCAGCGACAGCGGGCTCCTGCTCGCCCGTGACAGTGACGGCCTCGGACGTCGCCGCGGCCGTACCCCGCTCCAGTCCCCGCCCCCGTCCCCGTTCCAGCGCCCGTCCCGCCAGGCGGCATCCCCAGCAGTCCGCATGCCCGGCCCGGGCGCTCAGGTCGCGCGCCCCCATCCGCCACTGATCGCGCGGCCGTACACCCGGAGGCTTGCCCCAGCCGGTGAGGTGCAGGGCCCAGGTGACGAGGACGCTCGCCGCCGTTATGCCGAGTCCGCCTGTGATCAGCACGGCCGAGACCGTGCATATCCCCGCCCCCACCACGGCGGAACCGATCGTCGCGATCGCGGTTCCGGTCCACCCTGCGACCGTATGCCCCTCGTCATACTGGCTCATGTGCCTGCTCTCTCCTCGTAGGCAGCGAATCTCTCACGATGTAAGAAGTTTAGCGACTCAATCTCTCACGAGCTAAGGCAATCAGAAAAGATGCAAGCCAAGCCGCGTCCCGCCGCCACCCCGGCCCAGGCGCTGGAGGCGATGGACTCCCTCATCGCGGCCCACCTGCTCGGCCAGCAGGAGATGGCCCAGCGGCTGGGTCTGAACATCACCGACCTGCTCTGTTTCGGCTGTGTCCTGAAGGCCGGCGAGAACCTCCTCACGGCGGGCGACCTCGCGGAGCACGCCCACGTCACGACCGGCGCGATGACCGGCATCCTCAACCGGCTGGAACGCGCCGGCTTCGTCACCCGCCGCCCCGACCCGACCGACCGCCGCCGCGTCCGCGTGGCCGCCGTCCCGTCCGCGGTCACCCGCGTCGAGGCCCTCTACGGCCCCTACTACGCCCGCCTGACCGACCTCTTCGCCGACTACTCCGCCGACGAGATCGCCGTACTCACGGACTGGTTCACCCGGACAACGGGCCTCGCGCAGGGCTACATCGACGAACTCCGCGACCAGGACAAGGCCTGACACCGGCCTCGCTGCGAGCCCGGCTCAGTCCCACCGCGCGCCCTCCAGGTACCCGGTGACCCGTTCCAGGGACCACACCTCGCCGATCTTGTGCCGGATATCGAAGAGGTTCGCCGCGTGGACGTCCGGGGCACGGTCGCCGACCGCCTCCTCGAAGACGACCGGGACGAACCCGTGCCACCGGCAACGTCCGCGAGCGTGGCGGTGGAGTCGGCGAACGCGCGCCGCGACCCACCTCGGACGCAGCCACCGAGACTCCTGGCGCAGCCACCGCCACCGCCACCACCACCACCGGAGCCCCCCACACCCCAAGCGCCACCACCAACACTCACGGAACGGACCCCTACCCCCCGACCCCCGCCACCCCCTGGCCCGGCACCGGCCTGGCAGCAGGCGTTGCAGCCGGTGGTCGGACCCGCTGGAGCGGATGTTCCTGTACGTGACCGGTCTGCCGGAGCTGCTGGGGCTGCCGGGGTCGGTCCCGGGCCAGGAAAACCCTCCCGCTGCCGGGGTACCGTAAAAGCGCCATATATGTGAGGTAATGCCTCATATACGCCGTATGCCACATAAAGCGCTCCGCAAGAACCGGGGTGTGACGCCATGGCCCACCGCCGCACCGAATCGGCCGGTACCGCCAGAGAGCTGTTGCAGCAGCTCGGGGACCTCACGGGCCGGATCATGGACCAGATCAAGCTCCAGCAGGCGCGCGTCGAGCTCGCCGCCGCGCTCCAGCGCCAGGTCCTCGCAGCGGAGCTCCCCGCCCTGCCCGGCCTGCAGGCGGCGGGACGGTACACGCCGGCACGGGGTGGGCTGGACATCGGCGGCGACTGGTACGACGGCTTCCTGATGCCGGACGGCTCGGTGGGGTTCGCCATCGGGGACGTACAGGGCCATGACGTCGAGGCAGCAGCACACATGGGGCAGGTGCGGACCTGTCTGCGCGCCGTCGCGACCGCCACCACGAACCCCTCGGAAGTGCTCGAACGCACCAACGACCTGCTCGTCGCCATGGCCTCCGAGCTGTTCGTGACCTGCTCGTTCCTGCGCTTCGACCCGACCACCGGTGAGCTGTGCGACGCCCGCGCCGGGCACGTCCCGGCCGTCTGGGCCTCGGCCGACGGCCGCTGCGAGATCGTCCTGCACGACGGTGGCCTGCCCCTGGGCATCCATGCCGGCGAGCACTACCCGTCGTCCTGTCGGCTGCTGACCGGCGCGGGCGCGTTTGTGCTGCTCACCGACGGTGTCGTGGAAGGCCCGGACTACCCGATCGACGACGGCATGAAGAAGGTGGCCGACCTGGTCGGCGACGCCTGTTGCACCGACCCGGACGGACTGGCCGCACAGGTGATCAAGGTTGCGGACCTCACCGGCCACAACGACGACGCGGCGGTCCTGGTACTCCGCTACGACAGCCTCGGGGAGCGCACGCGGACCGGCGGAGGGTGAACGGCCATGCACGAGCGGGACGACGACCGCTGCGGTGGGCAGCGATGACGGCGGTGCCGCCCGGCACACCGCTCCGGCGATACGGCGCCGAGTGCCTGCGAATGGCTGCCGTGACGGCCGCCTACTACGGCAGCGCCGAGCTCGGTCTCGAACAGGAACTGGTACGAGGCCAGGTCACGCCCTTCTGGCCACCCACCGGCATCGCGCTCGTCGCCCTGATGCTCTGGGGGCTTCGCATGTGGCCGGCCGTCGCGGTCGGGGCGTTCGTGGTGAACGTGACGCTCGGACCGTCGATCCTCCCCGTGCTCGCCATCGCGGCCGGCAACACCATCGCCCCGATCTGCGCCTGTCTCCTCCTGCGCCGCGCGGGATTCCGCCCCGCCCTGGACCGACTGCAGGACGCCCTCGCCCTGGTCTTCCTCGGCGCCCTGGGCGGCATGGTGATCAGCTCGACGATCGGCACGGGCGTCCTGGTGGCCGCCGACGCGCTGCCGGCCGGTGACTTCTGGGCGACCTGGTCGGTGTGGTGGACGGGCGACGCGATGGGCGTTCTGTTCATCGCCCCGCTCCTGCTGGCCGCCCGCACCGCGCGCCTGCCCCGAGGCTCGCCGGTACTGCGCGGCGCGGAGGCCCTGCTCCTGCTGGGCGGCACGGCGGCGGTCACCCTGGTCGCCACCCACAGCTCGGTCAACCTCCTCTTCCTGGTCGTCCCCTTCCTCATCTGGGCGGCCTTCCGCTTCCAACTCCTCGGCGCCGCCCCCTGCGCCCTGACCGCCTCCATCGTCGCGATCACCGCGGGTGCCATTGGCTCGGGCCCCTTCGCCGGCCACGACCTCCTCGCCAAGATGGTCATCCTCCAGGCGTTCAACGGCACCGTGGCCCTGACGGCCCTCCTGCTCTCAGCAGTGATCACCGAACGGAACCAAACCCTCCAGGCCCTCCAGGACGCCTGCGACGACCTCACAGAGGCCCTGACCCAACTCGCCCCGGACCGCCCCCTCACCACGCGCCCGCACCGGCCAGACCCGACTCCGGCACGGACGAACGGAGGGCCGGCGCACCGGACTTCAGATGACGCCTGAGAGCTGAGCGGGCCCGCGGCGTCGGACGACCGCAGGCACATTTTCACCGTCGAACGGTCGAACCGTCCGAGCTCTCCTGCCCCTTGGGCTACTTCGACCCGTCCTCAACGCTCACGGAGTAGTCCACCCCCACAGAGAAGCCGGCGGACTCACCACGGATCTTCAGGGTGTGCTGCCCGGGCTCCAACGGCTCCATCTGGACCCACAACCCGCAGCCGGTGGTCGTGAACGTCCCCGCGGACTGAGTGACAGGGTTGTCCACGGCGGCCCGCACCGAGATCGCCGCTCCCCGGTGTTCCTCCGGGTCGAACTCCTTGCCGTCCAGCACTGCGGTCCCCTTGGCCCGATCCATGAAGGCCTCGCAGTCGGAGGGCTCCCCCACGAGGTTCACCAACGGGAACGCCAGGGGCACTCCTGAGGGGACCTTGCACGACCGCTTCACCTGCCCGCCGAAGGAGCCCGCCAAGAACCAGACGTCTCGTGCCTGGTTGCGCCCGCACGACCTGCCGTCCTGATCGGCAACGGGATTCGTCCCCTCCGGCTCCGAGGCGGCCCAGGTCCACCACCGGCTCTGCAGATACTCGGAGGAGAGCCGCTCCTGCGCCGGTGCCGATCCCGCCGCCGAAGAAGCAGCGCCCTCTTTCTGCTCCGTCCCCTGCGAGCCCACACTCCCGGCACCGCACCCCACGAGCCCCACGAACACAACCCCGATGACCGCTGCTCGTCCAGCCTTGCTCTTCATGAACGCCCCTCCCAGACGCCGCACCGATCTTCAGGACGCCCTGTGCTCGAATAACAGGGCGTCGATCTGCCACGCGATCACGCCGGTCGCCCCCTTGGAGCCATCAACATCGATACGGACCAGCCTGTCCCCAGCGATCCGCTGCTGAACCACTGACTCATCGCACGGCACCGTGGCCCCCGCTCCAGCGCTCGCAGGCACGAACTCCAGCTGTGCACTGCCGCTGCCGGCACACACCAGGTTGAGCCGGTAGGTCTTCCCCTTGCTGAGTCCGGGCTCGGTGTGAATACCGTCGGTCACGCGTTCCACGCCGGCCTCGACCATTGCCCCGCCCTGGACAGCGGCAAGAGCCGCCCGGGCCTGCTCGGTGAGCTTCTTCTCCGATGGCTCAGTTGCCGGTCGGGGCCGACTCGGCGCAGGCGAGGGTGAATTCGCCGCGCTGTCCGCACCGCTCCCGGACCCCGTGCAGGAGGTGAGCAGAAATGCCGACACCACGACAGCGCACCCGGCGAGCCGGGCTGCCCGCAGGCTCGAGTAGGTCATGACTTGGTCCGTCGTCTCGTCGGCAAAGAACAGCCGTGTCGTCAGCCTGCGCTTCGTCTGCAGCAGCAGTACCCACAGTCCCGAAGCAGAGAAGCAGTGCGGCACTGGCAGCGCCGGGCGACTTGGACAGTATGCCTAGAGCATGCACGCGACAAGTAAAGAATCGCCGCGCGCCCCTCGCTCGGCCAGTTGCGCCGTTGCCGTCAAGGTTGCCGTCATGGTCCCGGGAAACGGGGTTCGGTCATCGTCACGATTGCCGAACCCCGCTTGTCTACCGTCCGACGGTGAGTGCCCAGCGCACGCCGGACGGGGCAGTCACGCTCACGGTGCCGTGATCGCGGGCGCGCTTCAGGGATAGCTGGTTGAAGGTGCTACTGACCTCGCCGGCCTCGCATTCGAGGGGAAAGCTCAACCCGACCGGTTCCACGGAGACGGTCAGTGTTCCCTGGCCCTGGCAATTCACGAGAACTGACAGCGACCCGGCCTTGATTCCGCCACGGATGTCCATCGCGCGGTTACCGGTGGCGTTCACAGCCTGCGCTACGACCTCACCGCCTGGAAGAACCGGCGCCTTGCTCACGGTCTCCCCGGGCACGTGCTCGGCACGGTCCGATGCCGGCGAGCCTGTCGGAGAGACTGTGGACCGGGATGGCGCCGTGTGAGGAGCGGGCGTCGCTCGGTCCTGGTCGCTGGTGCAGCCCGCCAGCGCAACTACCGCTGCGATTCCCCCGATGACAGTGCACTTCCTCAGCTTTCCCACAGGGCCCAGCCAACGCGACAGTGGGAGTAGCTGACAACCTTCTTCTCGGGGGAGGTCGTGCTTCTTCTCGGGGGAGGTCGTGCGAGTAAGAGGTGCGCGCGGCGTCAGCGAGCTGTCTCTGGCCATGGGAACCACCGGCCAAGCGCAGCTTCGTCGTTGAGCCGCACGACTGGCGTTTCAGAGGGGTGGCGGGTCCGGATGGGAAGGCAGGCGATGGGCCCCCTTCAGTAAATTGATCACACGCTCATGGGTGTCGCCCACTCGATCCAGCACGCGCACTCTGACGAACACGTCGTCCACATTGCGCATGGTCTTCTCCGTGAACCAACCCGCGAGCAGTGGATGCCCCGAAACTGGAAGTCCGGGACCTATGAGGTGCAGATGGAAGTCTTCCTGGTTCACGAGACTGCAGGCCTCGATCGACGCCACCGCCGCCTGGTGCTGGACCCATCCTGAGGAGTCTCTGGCACCCCCAGCCTGCGCGGCCGGCGTGTAGGCGATCGAGTAGCGCACGTCCACGATGACGGCGGCGTCCTGACTGCCATTGAGCATGTGGCACACCCATGCCAACTGACCGCGCGGAGCAAAGTCGGCGTAGACGCGGCCGAAGTAACCAAGCGCTGGCCTGACCGTGCGCGCGTACTGTGCTCGGGCCAGTGATGCGCCTCCCGTGGCAAGTACTGCCGCGACTGCGCTCTGGACGTCCAGAAGCTGGAGTTTCCAAGGCCAGCTGTGAGTCAGCCGATCGGGCAAGTTCTGCCGGATCAAGACCTGAACCAGCAAAAGTAGCGCTAACCACCACAAAACGAACAGAAGCCGGGAAAACAACCCGCTCCGATGGATCACACGCTGCATGGTCTCCATGCCCGCCCCCGAGTCGATCCGCGCGTCGACGCAAAACTGTAAGGGGGCACCTATGAGCCCGACAGGGGGCGTGCCACCGGCGCCGCACCCTCAGGCTGCCACCGACTTCGACGGGACAGGAGACGGATGCCGGCCTCGCTGCCACACATCCCGGAAACGCCAAAGGCCCCGGAAACATCCGGGGCCTTTGACCTGTGTGCACTCGGCAGGATTCGAACCTGCAACCTTCTGATCCGTAGTCAGATGCTCTATCCGTTAAGCTACGAGTGCTTGTTGTTCTGTTTTCCCGCCGCTCCCGGCCCTTCCGGCCCGCTCGCGGCGACAGGAAGAACATTACATGACTGCCGCCGCCATGTGAAATCCGTTTGCCGCACCCCTTGTGACCTGCGAAAACGGCCTGATGGGGGCGGATCTCACGGGTGTCGCAAAACGCCGAAGCCCCGGTCCTGGGACCGGGGCTTCGTGATCTAGCGCGGAGGCGGAGGGATTTGAACCCTCGATGGGCTTGAAGGCCCAAACCGCATTAGCAGTGCGGCGCCATAGACCGGACTAGGCGACGCCTCCAGCACAGCCGCCCGCGCGAGCGCGAGTGGTGCGTGCAGATGATGACACAGTCGAGCGTGCTGTCACCAATCGACCTCCACGGTACTAGGCGGGTAGGCCGCAGGGCAAAGCTCTTCCCGGCGTGCTTCGCGGAGCACCGGGCGGGGAGGGGCGGGGCCGCAACGTACGCGGGGGTGCGGCGTTAGTCAGGTCATGTTGCAGGTCAACCGTTCCGCCCCGGCCCGGCGCCTTCGCCGGCTGCTCTTCGTCGCCGCCGGCTCTCTCGTCGCCGTCGGCTCCACATCCGTCGTGCCCGCCGCCGCGCACGCTCAGGCCGCGCCGGTCCCCCTCGCGTCCCCGTTCCTGAAGGAGCCCGGCCGCTCCGGCGACCGCCTCACCGTCACCGTCCGCAACGCCGGCGGCGGCGCCGACGGGACCCATGAGCTCTCCTGCCACCCGGCCGGCGGCGACCACCCCGACGCCGACGGCGCCTGCGCGGCGCTCGATCGCGGCAGCAGGTGGGGCAAGGACACCTTCGCCCCGGCGGCGCGGGACGGCTTCTGCACCATGCAGTACGGCGGGCCGGCCACCGCGCATGTCACGGGGACCTGGGCCGGGCGACCCGTCGACACGCGGTACGACCGCAGCAACGGGTGCGAGATCGACCGCTGGGACCGGCTCGTGCCGCTCCTTCCCGACCTGCGGCAGCAGGGACGGCCGTAGCCGCACGACAGCACCGGGCCGCCGTACGTCAGGAAGCAGGGGGTCCGGTACGCCGTCGCACAGGCGTTCCATGGGTGAAGCATCGGCTCCGTAAAAGTCCCGCGAAGGTCTCGCGAAGTCCGAAGGACGCTGGCAGGACGTCGACACGGGCGGACATACGTTCTGGGTCACTTCGTCGTGCGACCTCCCTCTCATCCGACGTCGCGAGCGCAACCCCAGCCTTTAGACTCCCTCGCGTGACACGTCGCGGGCCGGTTGGCAAGATGGCCCGAGCGGTCGGCAAGGTGCGGTAACAGGGAGGAAGCGTCTCGTGAGCAGCAGGCCATCCCGAGGCGCTGCTCGCCTCGCAGCCATACTCGACGCGCTTCCCGATGCGTTGGTGCTGGTCAACGCCAATGGGACCGTCGTCAACGCCAACACCATCGCCCTGGAGGCCTTCGAGGCGCCGGGGACGGCTCTGGTGGGGCGGGGGCTGCTCGATCTGCTGCCGCAGTTCGACTCCAAGCTGATCCCGGGGTCCATGCGGCGGCCCGACCACATGGACCCGCAGGGCCGGACCAAGCCGACCCGGATGATGGCCCGCCGGACCGACGGCAGCGAGTTCCCCGTCGAGGTCACGTCCGCGAACCTCGAAAACGGGCAACAGGCCTACGACGGATACGGCTACGGCGGTGACGAGCTGCTGATGCTCGTCGTACGTGATCTGACCGGCACCGTCGACACCGAGGCCGAGCTGGCGCGTTCGCAGCGGCAGACCGAGATGATTCTGCGGGCCGCTTCGGAGGGTGTCGTCGGCACCGACACCGACGGGCGGATCGTCCTCGTCAACCCGGCCGCCGCTCAGATACTGGGTTACCGGGCCAGCGACCTCGGCGGACGCGAGCTGCACACGCTCGTCCTGCACTCCCGTGTCGACGGGTCGCCCTTCCCGTACGAGGAGTCCGCGCTCGCCGACACCCTGCGCTCGGGGCGCAAGCACCGGGTGCGTGGGCAGGTGCTGTGGTCCAAGGGCGGGGACGAGGTGTCCGTCGACCTGACGACCGCGCCCGTGCGCGACGGCGATCAGCTCGTCGGCGCCGTGATGACCTTCACCGACCGTCGGCCCTACGACGCCCTCGCCGAGGAGAAGACCACCGCCGAGGAGCGGCACGCCGAGGAGCTGGAGCGGCTCGCCGAGGAGCACGCCTCCGAGCTGACCGCCCTGCGGCAGAAGCACGTGAGCGAGGTCGAGGAGCTCCAGGAGCTGCACGCCGAGGAGCTCGCCGCCGGCGAGGAGCGGTACGCCGCGCTCGGGGAACGGGAGAAGGACCGGTACGAGGCGCTGGCGGCTCGGCACGAGCAGTTGCTGACGCTGCTCGCCGGCTCGCTCCGGGGCCCCCTCGACGAACTCCGCCGCGAACTGGCCGCGCTCGCCGCCGACGACGCCGGGCAGCTGTGGCCCGAGGCCAACCAGGTGCTCCATCACCTGTCGGCCGGCTACTCCCGGATCACGACGCTCATCGACAACGTCCTCGGGTACCAGCAGCTCGACTCGGGGACCGGCCAGGTCTCCCGTACGAAGGTGATGCTCGACGCCGTCGTCGCCGCGGGTGTCGACGGGGCCGTCGAGCTCATCGGGCCGGGGCGGGTGCAGTTCGCCGTGCACGCGCCGCCCATCGAGGCCGAGGTCGACCCGCAGCGCCTCGCCACCGCGCTCGCGCATCTCGTCGCGGATGTCGCGGGGGTCGACGCGACCGGGAACTCGCCCGTGTCGGCGGGCGGTTACATGGACAACACCGTCGTCGTCGCCGCGGCACAGCGCGGGGAGGTCGTACGGATCGAGGTGCGCGGGCCGTATGCCGGGGGAGACCCGGTGCACGAGCCGATCGTGCGCGGGATCGTGCGGGCGCACGGCGGCGTGCTGCAGACGCACGACGTGCCGGGGATGAGCGGCAGTGCGTACGTCCTCGAAGTGCCCATCGGGGGTGGGGCGGGAGCCGTTCCGGCCGCCCCCGTGGACGGCGTCGCGCCTGAGGCCGGTGACGGGACCGAGGGTGTCGCTGCGGCCACCGGTGCCGAGCAGAGTGCCGGCGGCGGGCGGCGGCGGGCCCGGCGCTCCTCCGTGGACGCCTTCCTGGAGAGCGACACGCCCGGTGCCGACGCCGATTCCGGTGACGCGGAGGGCTCTGCGCCCACCGGGCGGCGGCGCAGGCGTGCGGCAGCCGCCACTCCGGAACTGCCCCAGGGCGCGGCGGACGCCGGCGGCGAGGCCTCCGGCGGTACCGGACGGCGGCGCGGACGACCTGCCGAGGACGGCGGGGACGGCGGCGACGGCGTCTCCGAGGGGGCCGTCGTCACGGCCGCCGAACATGCGGCGGGGGCCGCGGCCACCGGGAACGGCCTCGGCGGGACCGTACCTCCGCAAGGAGTGCCCGCACCCGGCGGACGGCGCGCCCGGCGGGACGGCGGCGAGCAGCACGCCTTGCCGCCCGCCCTGCCCGCGGCCGGCGCCTCCGCTTCGGCTTCCGGGGCCGGTACGGCCGGCCCGGGCGACGCTCCTCAGCCGTCCGGACGGCGTCGACGTGCCCTCGCCACGGCCGCCGAGCGGGGTGCCGCGCAGGCGCAGGAGGCGGGGCCCCGTCCGGTGTTCGCGCTGCCGCCCGCCGCGGCGGACCGGACTGCTGCCAGTAGGGGGGAGGGGCAGGGCGGTGGTGAGCCGGCTGCGGCTCCCTCTACGGCGCCGGCTGCGGCTGCGGCCGTGACGCCGGGTGTTGCTGGGGCGCCGGGTGCGCCTGTGGCTGCTCCGGGTGCGGTCCCGGCTCCCGTGCAGGCGCAGGCCCAGGTTCCCGGGCAGGTCCCGGCTCCCGGGCAGGTTCAGGTACCCGGGCAGGTTCAGGTACCCGGGCAGATCCAGGTGTCTGGGCAGGGCGCTCCTGGGGACGTTCTTGTCGACGAGGGCCGGCACGATGCCGTGCCGCACGATCAGGCCGCGGACCACACCCCGCCGCAGCCGCATCCGACCAGCGCGCCGACCGGACGTCGCCGACGGGCCGTGGGCCAACCGGGTGCGGAGCACCCCGCGCAGCCGGTTACGGACCAGCCCGCCCGGGCCACCGCGCCGAATCCCGCCGCGCCGAGCGGGCCCCTCCCCGCCGAGGCGGCCCCCGAGCAGGGCACCCCGGCTCAAGGCACCCCGGCCCCGCAGCCGTGGCCCGCCGCCGATGACACCCCGGACGCCGGGACTGCCGTACCGGCGAACGTCGCTGCCGGCACGCCCGTACCCCCGCAGGCCGCCCCGGGCGCACCCGTACCGCCGAAGCCGGACGGCACCCAGCCCGCGCAGCCCCAGCCCGCCTCGGGCACGCCGGCTCCGGGCACCCCGTTGCCTCCGGAAGCGGCAGCTGCGGCCGGTCCGTCCGAGCGGGCGGCCCAGCCGCTGCCCGCCGAAGCCGCGGCTCCCGGTGCCCCGGCCGCCCCCGTCGACCCGAACTCGACGCAGGGCCGGGCGATCAGTGTGCGGACGTTGGGGCAGGGGGTGCCGTTCACGCGGCAGGCTGCTCAGGTGCAGCAGCCGGCGCCGCCGTCGGCCACGCCTCCCCCGCATCAGACCAGCGGCGGGCGGCGCCGCAAGCTGGGTACGCCGCCCGACCCCGCCGCGCGGCCCGGCGCTTCGCCGGAGCAGGCGGCGCGGCCGCATCCGCCGACCGAGCAGCCGGTCCCCGCGCAGCCGCAGCAGTCGCTCGGCGGGCAACCGCAGTCCCAGCCGCAGTCCCAGCCGTCGCTGGCCGGGCAGTCGCGGCTGGCGCCGACGGCCGAGGCGGCCGGACGGTCGTACGCCATAGGCGCGCCGGACGAGAACGCCGCCGAGGGGCCCGAGCCGCTGGACGGGCCGGGCGGGGCCATCGAGGTCGCCGACACTCCACGCCCGCAGCCGATGGACGACGAGCTTCCGCCGGAGCCGCTCGACAACCCGCGGCGGCTGCTGGTGTGGCCCGCACCGGATGTGACGACCCAGCAGGCGCTGAGCGACCGCGGCTACCGGCCGGTCATCGTGCACTCGCGCGAGGAGGTCGACGCGCAGATCGCGGCGTTCCCCGCCGCGCTGTTCGTCGACCCGCTGACCGGGCCGATCACGCGGACCGCGCTGCAGTCGCTGCGGCAGGCCGCCGTGGCGGCCGAGGTGCCGGTGATGGTGACCGCGGGCCTCGGACAGGCCTCGCGGGAGGCGGCGTACGGCGCCGATCCCGCCGTACTGCTCAAGGCGCTGGCGCCGCGGGACAGTGAGCAGCACCCGCCGCGCGTGCTGCTGATCGAGGAGCACGCGGAGATCGCGCTGGCGCTGACCGCGACGTTGGAGCGGCGCGGGATGCAGGTGGCGCGGGCCGCGAGTGATGCCGACGCGGTCGCGCTGGCAGGTGACTTCCGGCCGAACCTGGTCGTGATGGACCTGCTCCAGGTGCATCGGCGCCGGGCCGGGATCGTGGACTGGCTGCGCGCGAACGGGCAGCTCAACCGCACCCCGCTCGTCGTCTACACCGCCGCCGTCGACCAAGCCGACCTGCCCCGCCTGGCCTCGGGCGAGACGGTGCTGTTCCTGGCCGAACGGTCCACGAGCGGTGACGTGCAGTCTCGGATCGTGGACCTGCTGTCGCGGATCGGGACCAACTAAGGACCGGTGAAGCGCCCCGAAAGGGGCGCGGACTGTCTCGATGTGCGGCTTCGATGTGCGGTTTCGATGTGCGGTCACCGCCGCGTGGGGCGAGCAACCACGGATCACCCGCAGCCGCTCGCCCCACGACAGTTTCCCCGCAAGGACGCCCCGTCAGAGCCGTCAGAGCTGGGTGACGTCCAGGCCGCCCTCGGCGTACTGCCTGCGCAGCACCTTCTTGTCGAACTTGCCGACGCTCGTCTTCGGCACCGCCGCGATGACCGTCCACCGCTCCGGCAGCTGCCACTTGGCGATCTTGCCCTCGTCGGCGAGGAAGGCTCGCAGGGTCTCGAAGTCGGCGTTGGCGCCCTCCTTGAGGACGACGGTCGCGAGCGGGCGCTCGCCCCACTTCTCGTCGGGGACGGCGACCACGGCGGCCTCGGCGACGTCCGGGTGGGACATCAGCGCGTTCTCCAGGTCGACCGAGGAGATCCACTCGCCGCCGGACTTGATGACGTCCTTGGCGCGGTCGGTGAGGGTGAGGAAGCCGTCGGGGGAGATGGTGCCGACGTCGCCGGTCTTCAGCCAGCCGTCCTCGCTGAACTTGTCGGCGGGGCGCAGCGGTTCGGCGTCGGGGCCGTTGTAGTACGCCCCCGCGATCCAGGGGCCGCGCACCTCCAGCTCGCCCGCCGACTCGCCGTCCCACGGGATGCGCTCGCCGCCGGGGCCGGTGAGCCGGGCCTCGACACTCGTCGGGAAGCGGCCCTGAGTGAGCCGGTAGGCGAACTCCTCCTCCGTGCCGACCGCGTGGGCCGGCGGCCGGGCGACCGTGCCGAGCGGGGAGGTCTCCGTCATGCCCCAAGCGTGGCAGACCCGCATGCCCAGGTTGTCGAACGCCTCCATGAGCGAGGGCGGGCAGGCCGAGCCGCCGATGGTGACCTGGCCGAGGGTGGAGACGTCTCGGGGGTTCGCGGTGAGCTCGGCGAGCAGGCCCTGCCAGATGGTGGGCACGGCGGCCGCGTGGGTCGGCTTCTCGCCCTCGATCATCTGCGCGAGCGGCGCGGGCTGGAGGAAGCGGTCCGGCATCAGCATGTTGACGCCGGTCATGAAGGTGGCGTGCGGCAGTCCCCAGGCGTTGACGTGGAACTGGGGCACCACCACGAGCGAGGTGTCCTGGTCCGTCAGGCCCATCGACTGGGTCATGTTGACCTGCATGGAGTGCAGGTAGATCGAACGGTGCGAGTAGACGACGCCCTTCGGGTCGCCCGTGGTGCCGGAGGTGTAGCACATGGCGGCGGCCTGCCGCTCGTCCAGCTCGGGCCAGTCGTACGTGGTCGGCTTGCCGGCGATCAGGTCCTCGTACTCGTGGACCTGGACGGAGGCGCCCGCGAGGAGGGAACGGTCGCCCGGACCCGTCACCACCACGTGCTCGATCGGCTTGAGGTGCGGGAGCAGCGGGGCGAGCAAGGGGAGGAGCGAACCGTTGGCGATGACGACGCGGTCGGCCGCGTGGTTGACGATCCAGGCCAGCTGCTCGGCCGGGAGCCGGAGGTTGAGGGTGTGCAGGATCGCGCCCATGGAGGGGATCGCGAAGTAGGCCTCGACGTGCTCGGCGTTGTTCCACATCAGGGTCGCGACGCGTTCGTCGCCGGCCACGCCCAGGTCCTCGCGCAGGGCGTGCGCCAGCTGGGCCGCGCGGGCACCGACCTCGGCGAAGGAACGGCGGTGCGGCTCGGCCTCACCGGTCCAGGTGGTGACCTGTGATGTTCCGTGGATCGTCGACCCGTGGGCCAGGATCCTCGAGATCAGCAGCGGTACGTCCTGCATCGTGCTCAGCACGGCGTCCTCCCGGGGGCGACATTGCCTACGCGGTAGTAAGGGTTGCGGAGATTCTGCGCGCATACCGCGCGGTATGTCACTAGTACCGGCTGATCGATCACGTCACGTTGCGTTCACGGGGCTGTGACGGTAGGCGGGGCCGGGGGGTGGAGCAGGCCGGCGGGCAGGGGCGGGGGGCGGGACGGCGGAGCAGGCCGGCAGGCAGGGGCGGGGCGGTGGCCGTGCGTCAGCGTCGGTCGTGCGTCGGCGCCTGCGCCGGTCCTACCGGGCCAGCACCAGCTCAGGGTCCTCGCGGAGCTTGCCGAGGGCTCTCGACACCGCCGATTTCACCGTGCCCACGGAGACGCCCAGCACCTCGGCCGTCTGAACCTCGCTGAGGTCCTCGTAGTACCGCAGGACGACCATCGCCCGCTGCCGCGCCGGCAGCCGCATGATCGCGCGCCACATGGCGTCGTGCAGCGCCTGCTGCTCGGCCGGGTCGGCGTCGTGGCCGAGGGTGGGCTCCGGCTCGGGCAGCTCGTCGCAGGCGAACTCGTCGACCTTGCGCTTGCGCCACTGCGACGTCCGCGTGTTCAGCAGTGCCCTGCGCACATAGCCGTCGAGCGCGCGATGGTCCTCGATGCGCTCCCAGGCCACGTATGTCTTGGTGAGCGCGGTCTGCAGCAGGTCCTCCGCGTCGCACGGGTTCGCGGTCAGCGACCGGGCGGTACGCAGCAGCACCGGCTGGCGGGCCCGCACGTACGACGTGAAGGAGGGATACGTCGCGTTCGGAAAGGACCGCGTCGCGGCGTCGGAAGCGCTGGTGCAGACGGGTGTGGTCATGGCTCCACGCTATGAGCGACCCCTACTTCAGCGGATCGGCCGCAGGTGCCGAAGCAACGTCCGCCTCAGGTTGTAGGGGTGGGGCTGACTCCACCTCCTGAAGGTGGACGAGCGACGGACGCATACTGCGGGATTACCCCTGAGGGTCACCCGCCGCCGGCAGGCCGGGATCACCTGTCGGCAGCCAGGACCAGCCCGGATGTCGGCACCCCTGTCCCCGCTGTCACCAGCACTCTCTCCACCCCGGGTATCTGGTTCACCGACCTCCCCCGCACCTGCCTCACCCCCTCCGCGATTCCGTTCATCCCGTGCAGATACGCCTCCCCGAGCTGCCCCCCGTGTGTGTTGAGCGGCAGCCGCTCCTCGGCCACGAAGTCCGCGCCCTCCCCCTTTCCGCAGAACCCGAACTCCTCCAGCTGCATCAGCACAAAAGGTGTGAAGTGGTCGTACACAATGCCCACGTCGATCTCCCCCGGCCCCAGCCCCGCCGTCCGCCACAGCTGCCGCGCCACCACGGCCATCTCCGGCAGGCCGGTGAGGTCGTCCCGGTAGAAGCTCGTCATCTGCTCCTGCCCGCGGCCGGCGCCCTGGGCCGCCGCCGCGATGACGGCCGGCGGGTGGGGCAGGTCACGGGCACGGTCGACGGACGTGACGACGATCGCCTGGCCGCCGTCCGTCTCCTGGCAGCAGTCCAGCAGCCGCAGCGGCTCGACGATCCAGCGCGAGGCCGCGTGGTCGGCGAGGGTGATGGGTCTGCCGTGGAAGTACGCGGCCGGGTTGGTCGCGGCGTACTTGCGGTCCATGACCGCCACATGTCCGAAGGCCTCCGGCGTCAGCCCGTACGTGTGCAGATACCGCTGCGCCGCCATCGCCACCCAGGAGGCCGGGGTGAGCAGCCCGAACGGCAACGACCAGCCGAGCGCCACGCCCTCCGCCGACGGCTCCCGGTGCCGCACTCCCGAGCCGAAGCGCCGCCCCGACCGCTCGTTGAAGGCCCGGTAGCAGACCACCACCTCCGCAATCCCCGTGGCCACGGCGAGCGCGGCCTGCTGGACGGTCGCGCAGGCCGCGCCGCCGCCGTAGTGGACGCGGGAGAAGAAGGACAGGTCACCCATCCCGCACGCCTGGGCCACGGTGATCTCCGGGCTGGTGTCCATCGTGAACGTCACCATCCCGTCCACGTCCCCCGGCGTCAGCCCCGCGTCGTCCAACGCGGCCCGCACCGCTTCCACCGCCAGCCGCAGCTCGCTGCGCCCCGAGTCCTTGGAGAACTCGGTGGCCCCGACACCGACGATCGCCGCCCGCCCGGCGAGGGCGTCCCGCGTCCGCACGCTCATGCCGGTACCTCCGGCACGGTCACCGTCACTGTCCCGGTCACGTGCTTGCCGATGCCGTTCGCGCCGGTCACCCGAACCGTGGCCGTGCCGCCGTCGACTTCCTCGACCCTGCCCGTCAACACCATCGTGTCCCCGGGGTAGTTGGGCGCCCCGAGCCGTATGGCCACCTTGCGCAGGACGGCTGTCGGTCCGAAGTGGTCGGTGATGTAGCGGCCGACCAGGCCGTTCGTCGTCAGGATGTTCATGAAGATGTCGGGGGAGCCCTTCTGGCGGGCCAGCTCCGCGTCGTGGTGCACGTCCTGGTAGTCGCGTGAGGCGATGGCGCCGGCGACGATCAGCGTGCGAGTGATCGGGACCTCCAGCGGAGGCAGTTCGTCACCGGCCCTCATGTGCCTCACCGCTACTCCCTCACCGCCCGTCATGTGTCCGCCTCCTGCATCTCCTCGGCCTCATGAACGCGCCAGACCGGCAGCACCAACTCCTCCTCGTACTCCTGGAATTCCAGCCGCACGGGCAGCCCGATCCGCACCTTGTCGTACGGCACCCCCAGCACGGTGCCGATCATCCGCACCCCTTCGGCCAGTTCGATCAGGCCGACCGCGTACGGAGGGTCGAAGGCGGGGAACGGCGGATGGTGCATCACGACGTACGAATAGACCGTCCCCTCGCCACTCGCCTCGACCGTGTCCCAGTCCAGCCCGCCGCAGGCGTTGCAGCCGGGCAGCCAGGGATGGCGCAGGGTGCCGCAGCCGGTGCACCGCTGGACGAGCAGTCTGTGCTGCTGCACGCCCTCCCAGAAGCCGGCGTTGTCGCGGTTGACGACAGGGCGAGGGCGCGCGGGCGACTGTCGCCGGTCCGGCGGTGACGGCTGCTGCCCTGTCCGGCGTATGGGCGCGTACTTGAGGATGCGGAAGCGATGGGTGCCGGCGAGGTCGGGGCCGACGCGGATGTCCATGCGGGTGGTGACGAAGTACCCCGTGCCGAGCTTCGTCGTCTTCTTCTCCGAGATGGACTCGATCACCGAGTCGAAGGTGATCTCGTCTCCCGGCCGCAGGGGCCGTAGATACTCCTGCTCACAGTCCGTGGCGACCACCGAGGTGAAGCCCGCTGCGTCGAGCAGGCCCAGCAGGTCGTCGTACGCGTGCGTGCGTCCCGTATGGCCCACGAGGCCGCTCATGGTCCACGCCTGGAGCATGGTGGGCGGTGCCATGGCGTCCTGTCCCGAGTACGCCGGGTTGGTGTCGCCCATCGCCTCGCACCAGTGCCGGATCATGGGCGCGTTGACGGGATCCCGGCCCGCACGGGCCACGGCGGCCCGCCGGCCCTCGTATGCCTTGAGCCGCGTCTCGAACTCGTCGCCCGCTTTCACCTCATGGCTCACCACCGACTCGTAGCTCACCGTCGCCCCCTCGCCCTCATTGCCCCACGGCGCATCGCACTGACATCGCACTGACACTTCTGGTACACCGCGACCGCCGATCCGGTTCCCACCACTTCTCGGGAACGTCCACGAGGCACCACGAAGGGTTCTGGCTCCGCGTGGCCCCACGTGGCCCTGCGTGCCCCTACGAAGGTTTCTGACTGTCCGTCAGATGTGATGCACTGTCAAGGCCACAGAAAAACGCCTGCGCGGCGGTACCGAAGTACCGCCGCGCAGACGCGTTACACCCCACAGAGCACACCCCGCACACTCCGAGGAGGCCGGTGCCTGAGCACGGGACACCGACCCCCTCAGCTCACCACCAGAGCGGCGTGAAGTTGACGGCCGTGTTGTCGTTGCCCTGGTTGACGGACGTGAACGCGGAGCCGTTGACCTGGGCCGTGTTGCTCTGGTTCGAGGCGCCGGAGCCGGTCGCCTGCTGCTGGGTGGTGGACGAGTTGCCGTAGTTGTCGCCGCCGACCCCGCTGCCGATGAGGCCCTGAGCGGCGTTCGTGACAGCCGCGCTGGATCCGTCGTCCGCGAAGGCGCCGTTGTCCGCCGTCGCGACGCCGGTGAAGAGGGCGGCGGCCAGCGGGAGTGCGGAGACGGCGGCGATGACGCGGGCGGTACGGATGCTTGCCATGTTTGTTCCTCCAGAACAGGTGCGTCCAGGCTCCCCGCCGGACGCATTGGTGGTGCATGAAGTACTGCGCTCTCCAAGGCAGTTGGCCGACCGCCCCGGAGTTCTGCACGACGTCGCGAGATCAGAGTTGCCCACCGAATCCCCGGCGAACCACCCCGGAAGCACCTATTCGCCCTCAAGCGTGATGACAAGTCGATAAACCCCTTTCACCACTTCTGCCTCCCAAGCCAGGGCAGTACGGACAGCTCCACCCCAAGCCGCACAAGGGAGGAAAGGTTCCGGCGCACTTCCGGCCAATCCCCGCCGATCGGCGCGTCGCCCGGCGAGTCACCCCCTCCCCCTCTTTCTTTTTTCGAACACACGTACGAACATAGAGGCATGGCCACCACCGACCGGCAGGCCACGACGCTGGCCCTCGCACACGCCCTGTCAGCCGCCGAGCGCGGACTGGCCGTCATCCCCCTGTCCCGGACGAAGCTCCCGGCCCTGCGCTCCCCGCATCGCGACGACCCCGACCCCGCGCCCTGCCACGGCGAGTGCGGCCGTTTCGGCCACGGGGTCTACGACGCCTCCACCGACCCCGCCCGCATCCGCGAACTCTTCGCCGCCGCCCCCTGGGCCACGGGCTACGGCATCGCCTGCGGCCTGCCCCCGCACCACCTGATCGGCATCGACCTCGACACCAAATCCGGTACGGACTCCTCCGCCGCCCTGCGCGAACTGGCACTGCGCCACCTGTTCACCATTCCGCCCACGGTGGTCGTGCTGACCCCGAGCGGCGGCCGCCACCTCTGGCTGACCGGCCCGGCCGAGGTCGTCGTCCCCAACTCGGCGGGCCGCCTCGCACCCGGCATCGACATCCGCGGCGCCGGCGGCTACCTCGTCGGCCCCGGCTCCCGCACCGACCACGGCACCTACAGCACCGCTCCCGGCACCACCCACATCACACCCGCGCCCTGCCCGCGAGCCCTCCTGCGCCTTCTGCTCCCCCCGCCCCGCACGCACCACTTCACGCCCCTGGCGGCCGGCGGCCACGGCCAGGGGCTCGTCCAGTTCGTGCTCGCCGCCCACGAGGGCCAGCGCAACACCCGCCTGTTCTGGGCGGCCTGCCGCGCCTACGAGGACGGCATCGGCCCCGCCCTCGTCGACCCCCTTGTCGAGGCGGCGCTCAACACCGGCCTGACCGAACGCGAGGCCCGCGCGACGATCGCTTCGGCGGCGCGGATGACGGGGCACCGGCCCTGACGGGCGCAGACGTCCGACCGAGGCCTTGAACCGACCGAGGCCTTGAATCCGACCGAGGCCTTGAATCCGACCGAGGCCTCGAAAATGCACGGGAGCTCGATGCACCACCGCCCTAGAGTGCCGACCATGTCGCTGACCCGTGTCGTCCTCACGTCCGGCCGCTCGCTCGACCTCTCCGAGCTGCAGCTCTCCTCGACGTACGGCGGAATGCTGGAGGGCTACCCGTGCAAGCCGGTCAACGACATGAAGATCAAGGGCCTCGTCCGCACCGCGGAACGAGCCCATCCTTCCGTGCCGGTGCACGTCGTGCCGCCGCCGCGCGAGTGTCCCGACCAGTACGCGGGCGCGTTCGGCCCGGTCGAGGTGCTGCCCTCCGTGGCCTGCGTCGGCGCCTTCCGCTCCACCCCCCTCGACCGCGACCCGGTCCTGCACCGCTCCGCCCTCACGATCATCTGGTTCCAGCCCACCACGCACGTGCCGTACGGCTGCGACGCGGAAGACGCACTGCGGGAGGTGGACTGGGAGGAGCTGGCGCGGGACTACGAGCTTTAGGGCTCTGCGAGCCTTAGTGCTCTGCGATCTTGAGCGTGCTGCGGCCTCTCCCGCCCTACGGCCCCGAAGGCAGCGCTCCCGGAGTAGCCGCGCCGTGGGGAAATCGGCTTGCCCCGCGAGGGAGCTCCTGTGCCAAGGTCGGCCGATGAGCGTTTCCCGACGTGACCTGCTGCGCTGGCAGTTCGATCTGACCTGGGCGCTGTTCGAGTACCACCTCGACCGGCTCCGGCCCGAGGACTTCCTGTGGGAACCCGGACCGCACTGCTGGACGGTACGCCGGGCCGCAGACGGCACCTGGGTGCCGGACTGGGCGGAGACCGAGCCCGACCCCGTCCCGGTGCCGACGATCGCCTGGGTCAGCTGGCACATCGGCTGGTGGTGGAGCGTGGCCACGGACCATCTGCGGGGACGCCCGCCCCGGGAGCGGACCGGCGTCACGTGGCCCGGCGACGGCACGGCAACCGTTGCCTGGCTGCGCGACCTGCGTACGGACTGGCTGGCGGCGCTGGAGAGGCTCGATGAGACGGGCCTGGACGCCACGGCGCCGTTCCCGTGGCCGAACGACCCGCAGTACACGATCGCCCACATGATCGGCTGGGTGAACGCCGAGCTGATGAAGAACGCGGCGGAGATCGGGCAGTTGAGGCTGCTGCGGGCGAGCCGGACGGACGGCTGACCTGGGCGTTCACTGGATGGCGCCACGAGATGTCCAACTCGGCCTGCACCCCCAGAATGGGCACTACCGGGTGCTTTGTGCGCCGGATCGGATCGGAGACGCCATGACGGACCTCAAGTTTGAGCAGAAGCGGTCCCTGTCCCGCCTGGAGGCGGCTGATCAGCTCGCGGCGCTCGCGACCGCCTTGCGGCAGGGTGGAGACGCCGAACTGGAAATCGATCCCTGGAAGTTGAGCCTGCGGATCCCCGACGACGTCCACAGCGAGATCGAGTTCGAGGTCGAGGACGGGGAGATCGAACTCGAGATCGAGCTCAAGTGGCCGATCACATCGGCTGCCCGGACGGCGCCATCGCCGGCGACGGAAGAGCGGACCGCCACGAAGCGGACCACGGCGAAACGGGCCACAGCGAAACGGGCCACAGCGAAACGGACCACGGCGAAGCGAGCCACCGCGAAACGAACCACCGCGCAGCGAGCCACCGCTGCCGCGAAGGGGACCGCCGCGAAGAAGTCCTGAACCTCGTCGGCAGCGCAACAGCCGGGAGGGGAGCGACGAGGCGAAAAGCCATCAACGCCTGCGCTGATATGCCAGGACGATCCCGACCGTGGCCAGCACCACGACCAGGACAACGAACCAAGTGGGCATTGAGTCGAGCCCTTTGTAGGCGATCGGGTCGGTCATGCGCGTAGGACCTCCCTGGACGGCAGCACCCTCCGAGTGCCCGTTGTGGAGATCGAGATGCTCCGCGCCGGAGCCCGGTGGTGGCAGACGCGCGCTATCCACGGGCGGCGAAGCAGGCGAGCAGTCCTGCTCCGACTCCCAGGACAATCAGTTGAACGATGCCCGGAATACGCCAGCCCAGGACAAGGAGACCACCGCCTGTGACGACTGCACCGCCGGCCAGAAGCCACATTCCCCGTGACGCTTCCTTGGGCGCACTCGGCGGATTGCCTTGGTCGTAACTGTCGGCCCAGCCCGTCATCCCGTAGCGGACCACCAACCAAGCGATGACGGCCAGGTCGATGACGAGAAGCGCCGCGCTGATCCCAACCTGCTCGCCGGTCGACGGCGCACCCCCGGGCCTCATACTCACGATTCCGTCTGCTGGTGACATGCCTTTAAGCCCATGACGCCCAGCATGCCGACGTGGCAGGCACTGCACATGAGCTCGGCTACTCAGATGCGCCGCCCATCGCAACCGTCCAGTGACCGGGGAAGCGTGCCCAGCCGTGCCCGATCAAGCGGGAATCAACGGGGAAGACCAGGCAGTCACGGGCGCCGAACAGGAGAAAGGCCCCCGACCAACTCACAGGTCAGGGGCCGTTCACGCGCGGTGGGTGTGGGATTTGAACCCACGGTGACATCGCTGCCACGACGGTTTTCAAGACCGTTCCCTTAGGCCGCTCGGGCAACCCACCTCGGCCCCGGCCCACCTGGGGCGGAGCGGCTACAGCCTACCGGCCGCGCGGGCTGTGCGGGGTGCGTGGTCTGTTCGGGGCCAATGGCTCCGCCGTCGGGAGTGGTTGGTCGGGCGGAGCCGGGCGTACGCGCGCGTGGCCGTCGGTGTCAGCTGTCGCCCGTGCGGGAGCCCAGGGTCAGGTCGACCGTGCGGGACTGGCTGCCCCGTTCGTAGGTGATGGTGACCTTGTCGCCGGGCTTGTGGGTCCAGATCTCGCCGATCAGGGTCGGCCCGGAGTCGATCACCCGGTCGTCGAGCTTGGTGATGACGTCGCCGGGCTTGAGGCCGGCCTTGGCGGCGGGGCCGCCCGCCTCGACCGCGTCCGAGCCGCTGGCGCCCTGCTCGGTGATCTTGGCGCCGTCGGTGGTGTCCTCCAGGGAGACGGAGGCGCCGATCTTGGCGTAGACCGGCTTGCCGGTCTTGATCAGCTGCTGGGCGACGTACTTGGCCTGGTTGATCGGGATGGCGAAGCCGAGGCCGATCGAGCCGGACTGGCTGGTGCCGCCCAGGCCGTTGGCGGCGGACTGGATCGCGGAGTTGATGCCGATGAC
The DNA here is from genome assembly GCF_036173045.1 of Streptomyces sp. NBC_00299. Taxonomy (GTDB): domain Bacteria; phylum Actinomycetota; class Actinomycetes; order Streptomycetales; family Streptomycetaceae; genus Streptomyces; species Streptomyces machairae. Next base: position 4,939,923 of record NZ_CP108039.1, on the reverse strand, counting down.
GTTGCCCTGGGCGTCCAGCAGCGGGCCGCCGGAGTTGCCGGGGTTGATCGAGGCGTCCGTCTGCAGGGCGCTCATGTACGAGGCGTTGCTGCCGGTGCCGTCGCTGGAGGCGACCGGGCGGTTCTTGGCGCTGATGATGCCGGTGGTGACCGTGTTGGAGAGGCCGAAGGGTGCGCCGATCGCGATCGTCGAGTCGCCGACGGCCACCTTGTCGGAGTCACCCAGCGTCAGCGGCTTGAGGTCCGACGGGGCGCTCTTGAGCTTGATGACCGCGACGTCGTAGCCCTGCGCGTTGCCGACGACCTCCGCGTCGTACTTCTTGCCGTTCGCGAAGGTCGCCGTGAGCTTGCCGCCGTCGACCGCGTCGGCCACCACGTGGTTGTTGGTGACGATGTGGCCCTCGGTGTCGAAGACGAAGCCGGTGCCGGTGCCGCCCTCGCCGCCGCTGCTCTCGGCCTGGATGGTGACGGTGCTCGGCAGCGCCCTGGCCGTCACGCCCGCGACGGTGCCCGGGTCGCGCTTGACGGAGCCGCCGCTGTCGGGGGCCGAGACGGTCGTCGAGGAGGTGTTCTCGTTGTTCTTGGCCAGCGTGTAGCCGAGGCCGCCGCCCAGGCCGCCCGCGACCAGCGCGGCGATGAGAACCCCGGCGAGCAGCCCGCCCCGCCCGCGGCCGGACTTCGGCTCCGGCTGCTGGTAGGCCGCTCCCCAGCCGGTGCCCGCGCCGGAGCCGCCCGCACCGAAACCACCGGCACCGAAGGCACCCGTACCGGCACCACCCGCGCCTGCGCCGCTGTCGGCGTGCGGCGGGGTGCCGGGCGGCGGCGGGGGCGGCCAGGACGCGTCGGGGGCCGAGCTCTGCGGCACGGGGGCCTGCGCAGGCTGCTGGGCTCCGTTCGAGGCGGCCTCGCCGGCGGGCGGCTGAGAGCCGTCGGCGGCCGGGGCCGCGTACGGCTGCGTACTGTTCGAGCCGGCCGGGGCGTCACTCGGCACCGGCGGGATCGAAGCGGTCGGGGCGTCACCGCCCTCGGGAGCCGGACGCTCCTGGGACGCCGGAGCAGCAGGAGCATCCACCGGCACGGGGGGTGCGGACGGGGCCGGTGGTACCGCGGCGCCCTCGTTCTCGGTGCTCACAGCTTCTCTCCTCGATCCACGGCTGTTGATATCGGTCGCACTCGGTCACGCCCGTTCACGCTGCAGTAATTGTCGGCTGTCGGTGCGCTTCAGCTGTGCATGGCTTTTTGTATGCCGTCAGCTTTTCCCACGGGCCGTCAGAGCACCATAAGCGGTTGCTGTGGGTCCACGGCCACTCTTTATATAGGTCATGTGCGATTAAACGGGCACAATCCGAGCGTCTTTACGACTCCTCCGGTCCCACGCCTACCCCCGCTCGGTGGCACCATGACGCGGTGACCCAAGCACGGCAGCAGCAGATCCAAGTCGTCGCCCATCGCGGAGCTTCCGAAGACGCCCCCGAGCACACCCTGGCCGCGTACAAGAAGGCCATCGAGGACGGTGCGGACGCCCTTGAGTGCGATGTACGCCTCACCGCCGACGGTCACCTCGTGTGCGTCCACGATCGTCGCGTCAACCGTACGTCCAACGGCCGCGGCGCGGTCTCCGCGCTGGAGCTCGCCGAGCTCGCCGCCCTGGACTTCGGCTCCCGCAAGAACCGCGACTCGTGGAAGAACCGGGCCGAGGAGCCCGACTGGGAGTTCCGGCCGGAGGACCCCGAGGACACCTCCGTACTCACTCTGGAACGGCTACTGGAGCTCGTCGCCGACGCGGGGCGGCGGGTGGAGCTGGCGATCGAGACGAAGCATCCGACCAGGTGGGCGGGGCAGGTCGAGGAACGGCTGCTGCTTCTGCTGAAGCGGTTCGGGCTCGACGCGCCCGCCTCGGCCGCGGAGTCCCCGGCGCGTGTCATGAGCTTCTCCGCGCGCTCGCTGCATCGCGTGCGTGCCGCCTCGCCCACGCTGCCCACTGTTTATCTGATGCAGTTCGTCTCACCGCGACTGCGGGACGGACGCCTGCCCGCCGGCGTCCACATCGCGGGCCCATCGATCCGGATCGTGCGCAGTCATCCCGCTTACGTGGAGCGCCTGAAGCGGGCCGGTCACCAGGTGCACGTCTGGACCGTGAACGAGCCACAGGATGTCGATCTCTGTGTCGAGCTGGGCGTCGACGCCATCATCACCAACCGCCCGCGCGCGGTGCTGCACCAGCTCGGCCGCTGACACACGCGACACACAGGGGAACCCCTTAAATCCCTTCAATCCCTGCGCAACCTCTTGACCCCTGAACCCCTCCAGCTCCATTCTCCACTTCGGCCACACCGACGAATTCCAGCCATCCCGATTACAGGGAGTGCTCCGGCGCGTTCGTTCCGTATTCGATCGTTCTGAATGCGTCCCCGGACCTTGGTTGGCCGGTTTCCGGTACAGGCCAATGGGGCATCCACACCGTGGCGTGGGGCAAAGGAGGTCTCGGGGGTGGCGTTGGTGGTGGCACAGGAGGTGCCCACGTCGTCGAGCATGGCCGTTCCCCACGGCCCTGCGGGCGTGGGCAAAGCGCGGCACCGTATGCGCTCTCAATTGCGCAGGGGCGGCGTAGCGGAATCGGTCATCGACGACGCCGTTCTGATTCTTTCCGAACTCTTGAGCAACGCGTGCAAACACGGCCGACCGCTGGGTGACGCGCTGTCCGGGGACGGCGACGTCCGTGCCGCTTGGCGCATGGAGGCGGGCGGCAGGCTCACGCTGGAGGTGACGGACGGCGGCGGACCCACTCGCCCTGCTCCGGCCACGCCCTCGGTCACCGCGCACGGCGGCCGCGGGCTGAACATCATCACCGCCCTGGCCGACGACTGGGGTGTACGGGACGACGCCCGCGGCGAGGTCACGGTCTGGGTCGTGGTCCACGACGACGTTCATGATCCGGATGCGGGGCACCGCCGCGACGATTTCGCTACGCGCGTCGCAGCCCCGACCGTGGGCGCGATATCCGGCCTCGACTTCGCGGACGCCTTCGACGATCTGGACTGAAGACACCGAAACCGAGGGCTGAAGGCACCGAACCGAGAGAAACGGAACTGGAACCATCGGTTTCGACCGGCGTTCCGCCTCCGTCGCGAAGTTCCTCCGCTCCCGGCACGACCGTTGGTTGTCCACAGCCTCCCGTCGACCATGGCGTGAACGGCTAGGCTCGCGCCCGTACGAGACGAGCCGTAACCGGGAGACACCCACGATGGCCAAGAAGCGACCCCAGACCAAGGCCAAGCGCCCGCAGATCATCGACGGCGAGGTCCCGGTCGTCGGCGCACGCGAGCCATGCCCCTGCGGCAGCGGCCGCCGCTACAAGGCCTGTCATGGCCGGTCCGCCGCGCAGGCGGTGACCGAGCTGGTGCAGCGCCCGTTCGACGGGCTGCCGGGCGAGTGCGACTGGGTGGCTCTGCGCGAGCTGGTGCCCGCCGCCACCGTCGAACTGCCCCTGAAGGGCGGCCTTCCCGAAGGTGTCCCGTCCGTCACGCTGGCCACGGTGCTGCCGATGGCCTGGCCGGCCCTGCGCCGCGACGACGGCTCGGTCCTGCTCGGCCTGCAGAACGACACGGCGTCGGGCGACATCAGCCGCGATCTCGCCGACACCCTCCAGCAGGCACTCAGCGCACAGCCCGGCACCCCGGTCCAGGGCCGCCGCGCCCCGGCCGACGGTCCGCGGCTGCAGGATCTGCTCGACCCCGAGGGCGCCTTCGAGCCAGTTGTCCACTCCGGGTTCGAGTTCTGGGTCCCGGACGCGGAGAACGCCACTCCGGAGGTGTCCGCCTCCCTGGAGCGGGCCAACGCCGCGGCCATCCCCACGGTCAAGCTCACCGGCGTGGACGCCGCCTACTGGTGCGAGACGCCGGACAAGAACCACCTGCGCTGGGTCATGCCGCACCCCGAGGAGCAGCTTCTGGACGCTCTCGCGCGGCTGCACGCGGCAGGGAAGTCGAACCTCGGCGAGGGCACACGTCTCGTGGGCTCCTTCCGCGCTCACGGCCTCACCGTGCCGGTCTGGGACCTGCCGAGCGGTGTCGGCGCGGAGGACGTGGAGAAGCCGGCGGCCGAGTTCGCCGAGCGTCTCGCCGCGGCCCTGGCCGCGGACGCCCCGCTCACCGCGGACGAGCGTCGCGCGCGTGGCGGCCTGACCAACCGGCAGGTCACACTCAGCTGACGGGAGCCTCGCGGATCGGGTGCGGCTGAACGACCGTTCAGCCGCGGCACCCCTCGGGAGGGGTGAATCCGATCACAACTCCCATACGGAGCAAGGGAATCCGTGACTGGAAAGCCCGGATCGAATTTGCGAACCGCCGATCTCTTGTTACCGTTCGAGTAGCCCGGTTGCTGGTGCATCCCCCGTCGCCAGCAACCGGGTCTTTCCATGTGCGCAGACCTCTACGGAACGACGTCACATGTCAACGGCCCGTACCCGCCCCTGAATTGCCCGGTGCAGAGTTGCTCGCGGAACGCAGCAACAACGCCCCGCCCCCGGCCCGCTCGGCGAACTCCGTGACGGCCGTGTAGGCGCCCGCATCTCCACGCGTGCGCTCCCGGGGCGTCTCGCAGGTCCCCGGTTCGTCCTCGGCGCCCACGACGCAGCGCATCTGCAGCGTGCGTCCGGCGGGCCCCATGAGGCTCAGTACGGAGTCCAGCGCGCCTCCGGTCGCATTGCGGAAGTAGGTGCGCGCCCAGGTGTCCTCGCCCTGCGTGAGGACACAGGTCTGCGCCTCGATGCCCTCGGGCGAGGTGAGTTCGGGACCGCAGCGCACGGCGGTGGCGAGGCCCAGGTCGAGCAGCAGCGGGGAGCCGGTGGCAGCAGCCGACGGCGCCTTGGCGTCACCGCGAGGGGACGGACGTACGGCGCCGTCCTTCGGGGCGGGCGGGGAGGACCGTACGGCATCGCGCGCGGGCGAACCCACGGCGGCCCGGCCCGCTTCGACGACCTGGCCGGCGGCCGCCCAGGCCAGCGGCAGGGCGACCGCGGCCGCCGCGACGGACGCGAGGGCGATCAGACGGATTCTTCTGTGCTTCGGCCCGCGGCGATGCGATGACGGTGCCCGGTTTCCCCTGGAATGACGCGACATATAGCGGAACATAACGACCGTGCGCGTGTGCACCGTTCCGCGCGCGCCGGAGAGCCCTACAACTCGGGCGCGCTCACACCCGTACGAGTGAGGGCCTCGACCACCGCGTCCACCACGGCCTCCACATCGGGCACCCACGGGGAGGCCGAGCCGGGCAGCGGGGCGCGCTGCCAGCTGATGGGACCCTGGCCCGTCTCGGACGGGGGCAGGGCGATATAGCCACCCTCGCCGTGGAAGCGGAGGGAGCCGGGGACGAAGTCCTTGGCGTACAGCAGTTCGCCCAGCTGCTCCATGGAGTACGGCTTCACCAGGATCGCCCAGCGGGCGGGCGAGGCGACGACGGGGCCGAGGCGCATGCCCATGCGGTCGAGTGCGGCGAGTGCGTGAGCGGCCGGCAGAGCGGGCAGGCTGACCGCGCAGGGAGCCTGGCCGCCGGTGGCGAGGATGATCGGGGCCGCCGGCCGGTTGGTCCACCACCACCGCAGCATGCGCTCGTCGGTGGTGGCCGCGAGCAGGCCGGGGTCGAAGGGATGCGCGCCGGGCACCGTGCAGTCCGGGTCGGGGCAGCCGCAGCGGGAGTGTCCCTGCGGGTGCGTCGTCACGCCCGGGAGTACGGGCCAGCGCCATTGCGTCGCGAAGGTCAGGGCCGCGCTGATCTGCTCAGACTTCCCGTCACCGCGCAGGAGCCTGCGTCGCTTTCCGAGGATCTCGCGCATGAGCGCTCGTTCCTTTCCGTTGCACCGCTGGCAACACCGTGGGCTTCATCACACCATGTGTCGATCACTTCACTGTGCGTACCTGTTGGCGCATCACACCCCTGCACTGAGCAAGGGGAACCCCTATGGGCCGAGCGTTGGCTGCGTCCGCGGCAGCCTCGTCCACACTGCGTCTACCAAAAGCATGGGCGTGGCGTGGGGTGGCGAAGTCTGGCGTTTTGCCGTCGCGCGTATTTCTCTTCGCCTCCGCCACGGGAGGATGGGGCACGATCGTCAGTGGCTAAGACGCCCGGGTCCGTCACCAGGTTCCGGGTGGTTGTCCACCACCCCTGGCCTTCACCGAGTACGTACCCATCACGACCGCTGTGACGCTCCGTGGAGCGAAACCAGTCGACCGCAATACCCCGTTCCCTGAGGCAGTTTTAAGCCAACTTTGCCTTTACGCAAGAGGTCTACGAGGAGTGCTCGGGTGACCCACGGACACCAGGAATCCCGGCAGGACAATGCTGGACATCCCCTTACGAGTGCGTGTACATGTGGAGACACTGCTAGCGGCGCAGAATGACATGGGGGTTTGCGATGCTTTTGAGCAATACGCACCGGTCCGAAAGCCGGACGCCATGAACGCCCCTCACCCTTCGAAAGTGGCCGGAATCGATTCCACGGTTCCCTCGCCCGCACACACTGTCGCGCCCGCGCCCGGAGCCTCGGGAACCCCAGCGGTTCCCCCACCGAACCCGCCGGGCGCACTGCTTCAGGACCGTCTCGCCGGCTGGGTCTCGGACCTCACGACACTCCACGAACTCACCGAACGCCTGGCGCGCACGGACGCGCTCGACGATGCCCTCCAGGAACTGCTGCGCGCCGGATCCGCCCTCGTCGGCGCCCGGCGCGGTCTTGTCGTACTGGAACCCGCCGACGGCCTCGGCCCGGACACGACCATCGGGCTGGGCCTCGCGCGCGCCGACCTCGGGCACATCGAGACCGTGCCGCGCAGCTCCCTTTCCTACGGCAGGATCCTCGACGGACTGCCCGGCGGCGACGGCGAGATCGCCGAGCCCGACCTGTTCGCCGGGGACAAGCTCGACCCCCGCCACCGCGAGGTGGCCGCCCGCCTCGGCTACGCCGCCAGCTACGCCCTCCCCCTGTCCACCGACGCGGCCGGCCGCCTCGGTGCCGCCGTATGGCTGTACGACGAGCCCGCCGAACCGGTCGAGCGCCAGCGCCACCTCGTCGGCCTGTACGTCCGCTACGCCACCGAGCACCTGGCCCGGCTCCTCGAGGTCGAGCGCACCCGCGCGGCCATGAGGACGATGGCCGAGGAGCTGCTCCCCTCCCGTCTGCCCCGCATGGCCGGCGTCCAGCTCGCCGCGCGGCACCGCACCGGCCCGCGCGGGGGCGGCGACTGGTACGACGCGCTGCCCCTGCCGGACGCCGCGCTCGGCCTCGCGGTCGGCTCGGTGACCGGGTCCGGGCCCAGCGCGGTCGCCGCGATGGGCCGGCTGAGGGCCAGCCTGCGGGCGTATGCCGTGATGGAGGGCGAGGACCCGGTCGCGGTCCTGTCCGACCTGGAACTGCTGCTCAGACTCACCGAGCCGGCCCGCTCCGCCACCGCTCTGTTCGCCTACTGCGAGCCCTCCCTGCGCAAGATCACGCTCGCCGGTGCCGGGCACACCCCGCCGCTGCTGATCGGCGATCGGCGCACGGAGTTCGTGGAGACCTCCGTGTCCGCGCCGCTGGGCATGCTGGCCTGCTGGGAAGCGCCGAGCGTGGAGCTGTTCGCCGAAGCCGGAGAGACGGTTCTGCTGTACACCGACGGGCTGCTGCACCGCACCGGCGACGCCACGGACCGCGCCTTCGCCCGACTGCATGCCGCGGCGGCCGGGGTACCGAGGGCGATCCGGCACGACCCGGACGCCGTCGTCGACCACGTCCTGCGGACCGTGCTGCCGGACGGGGTGGACCAGGCGGACAGCGAGGAGGACGTCGTCCTGCTGGCTGCTCGCTTCGAGTAGCGGCCCGTGGCCCTTCGGTCACTCACCCATAACAGGCACGTGGCCTGCGTCATAGCACCGGCGGGCCTCCTGCCCATCGGCCCTGGGACATGTCCCGTACGACCGTACGATGGACGGGGTCCAGTGCCGTATCGAGGAGGAAGACCGTGGCCGACGAGCTCACCCCGGAGACCCCGGAGACCCCGGAGACCGAGTCCGAAGAGCCGATCAAGCAGCGCAAGAACGGCCTGTACCCGGGCGTGTCCGACGAGCTTGCCGAGAACATGAAGTCCGGCTGGGCCGACACGGAGCTGCACGGCCTGGAGCCGATCCCCCAGGCCGCCGAGACCGCCGCGCGGCGCGCCGCGCTGTCGGCGCGGTTCCCGGGCGAGCGGCTGGTGATCCCCGCGGGCAACCTGAAGACGCGCTCGAACGACACCGAGTACGCCTTCCGGGCGTCGGTCGAGTACGCGTACCTCACGGGCAACCAGACCGAGGACGGTGTGCTCGTCATGGAGCCCGCCGCCGACGGTCACAAGGCGACGATCTATCTGCTGCCGCGCTCCGACCGCGAGAACGGCGAGTTCTGGCTGTCCGGACAGGGCGAGCTGTGGGTCGGCCGCCGGCACTCGCTCACCGAGGCGGAGAAGCTGCACGGCATCCCCGCGTCCGACGTGCGCGAGCTGGCGGACGCGCTGCGTGAGGCCACCGGTCCGGTGCGGGTCGTCCGGGGCTTCGACGCCGGCATCGAGGCCGCGCTCACCGACAAGGTCACCGCCGAGCGGGACGAGGAGCTGCGGGTCTTCCTGTCCGAGGCGCGGCTCGTCAAGGACGAGTTCGAGATCGGCGAGCTGCAGAAGGCCGTCGACTCGACCGTGCGCGGCTTCGAGGACGTGGTGAAGGTCCTCGACAAGGCCGAGGCGACCTCCGAGCGCTACATCGAGGGCACGTTCTTCCTCCGCGCGCGCGTGGAGGGCAACGACGTCGGCTACGGCTCCATCTGCGCGGCCGGTCCGCACGCCTGCACGCTGCACTGGGTGCGCAACGACGGGCCCGTGCGCTCGGGCGACCTGCTGCTGCTCGACGCGGGCGTCGAGACGCACACGTACTACACCGCCGACGTCACGCGCACGCTGCCGATCAACGGGCGGTACAGCGAGATCCAGAAGAAGATCTACGACGCCGTGTACGACGCCCAGGAGGCCGGTATCGCGGCCGTGAAGCCGGGTGCGAAGTACCGGGACTTCCATGACGCGTCGCAGCGGGTGCTCGCCGAGCGGCTCGTCGAGTGGGGGCTTGTCGAGGGGCCGGTCGAGCGGGTGCTGGAGCTCGGGCTGCAGCGGCGCTGGACGCTGCACGGGACCGGGCACATGCTCGGCATGGACGTGCACGACTGCGCTGCCGCGCGTGTGGAGTCGTACGTCGACGGCACGCTGGAGGCGGGCATGGTGCTGACCGTCGAGCCGGGGCTGTACTTCCAGGCCGATGACCTGACGGTGCCGGAGGAGTACCGGGGTATCGGCGTGCGGATCGAGGACGACATCCTGGTGACCGAGGACGGGAACCGGAACCTGAGCGCTGCGCTGCCTCGGCGGTCGGACGAGGTCGAGAGCTGGATGTCCTCCCTGAAGGGCTGATGTGTGATTGATGGCCGGATACCAAGGGTGTCCGGCCATCATTGCGGTCTGCAGGCAGTTCGTGGCCGGTCTCGCCCACGCGGCGGAGCCGCAAAGCGACACAGCCCCGCGCTCCTTCAGGGAGTTGGTGTGGACCTGCACATAGAACTCGCTTCAAGTGGTTGCTGAGATGGGGCAGTCGGCGGGTTCGTCGCAGCTGTCCTTCGACCTGGCTCCCGAGGGCCACGTCGGCGAGTACCAGGGCCTGTTCGGGACCGGCGTCACCGTCGCCCGCACCCTCGGTCCGCTCCTGCTCACGGCCCTGCTGGTGGAGTGGGGGACGCCGGGCTGGCTGCTGCTCGGCGGGGCGATGCCGGGCGCGTCGTACCCGATGGGACCGGCGGCGCGGTGGGCCGCCGGTCGCCGCGCCGAGGACGACCGGGTCAGGCAGCCCGTGCTCGTCCCGTGACGGGCAGGGCGTCCAGGAACAGCGCCCCCGCGAGGAGCCCGGCGCTCCCCCGCGGGCTCCACGCGCGTGCGTGCAGGTCGGCGTCGAGGGCGGTGAGGGCCTCGGCGCCGGCGTCGGTGGCCGTACCGCCCGACTCCAGGACTCCGCGGGCGCCCGCCTGGACGTGCCGCAGTCCCATCGGGCCCGCGGTGTGGAGGAGTTCGGTGTCCTGGAGCGTCGACATCACGGTGAGCAGGGCGTCCAGGCCGGCCTGCTGCTCCGTGGCGCCGGCCGCGCGGGCGGCGGCGAGCGCGTCCAACGCCCGCCGTACGTGCGGGAATCCGGCCCGTGCCTCGCCCCGCGCCCCGGCGGCGCCGTACTGCGCGGACACCGAGGAACCCCGGGAGGGCCTGCGCGGGGCGCGCTTGTCGGTGTGGGCGGCGATGCGCTTGGCGGTCGCGGCGACGTCCCGTGCCCCGGCCCGGGGGTCGAGCGCCGCCGCGGCGACCAGCAGGCCGAGCGTCCACAGCGCGCCCCGGTGGCCGCCGCCCGCGAGGTGCACCGAGTGCTCGGCGCACCTGCCGATCGCGCCGAGTTCGCTGCGGAGGCCGGGCGTCGGCTCACCCGTGCGCCGGGCGGCGGCCGCCATCGCCGCAAGGCCGGGCGTGAGTGCCTTCGCCGACCAGCGCAGCATGCCGTGGTCCCGACGGGTGACGCGGGCGCCCAGGTCGCGCGGGTCGGGCAGGCCCGGCTTGGGGGCCAGGGCCAGCTGCCCGGTCAGCGCGGTCACGGCGGCCTGCGCCAGGGCCTCGTCCTCGCGGCTGCTCATGGCCGTACCCCTAGGAGGAGGCCGAGGCCGACGGGGTGCCGCTGGGCGCGTCGCCGGGGGCGCCGCTCGGCGCGCCGCTCGGGGGCGTGCCGCCACCGCCGCCGCTGCCCGCGCCGGTGTTCTCGGCATCCGGGTCGACGCCGATGGTGAGGGTGCCCTTGTAGCCCTTGGCCGGGTCCTTCTTGTGCACGGCCCCCAGGGTCAGCAGGCCGCTGGAGGCGCCGCCGCCGTCGTAGACCATGTCGTTGTCGAGGGTGGTGTAGCTGCCGGAGTGCTTCGCGTACGGCTCCAGCGTGAAGATCTCCTCGGCGATCGCGTCGTCGAAGAACAGCTGGCCCGTGTAGTTGACCGTGCCGCCCTCGTAGGTGCCGTCCTCCTTCTGGCCGCCGGTGTGCACCTTGAGGTGGATGTGGCAGGTGCGCGGGGTGTACCAGCCCGGGAAGATCGTCTCGAACTTCACGACCCCGTTGGCGTTGGCGATCTGATACCCACGCAGATAGGTGTTGTCGTTCGCGGTCGAGCCGTCCTCGCTCTCGGCGGGCGCGGAACCGCCGGGGTTGGCCGTGGTGTAGCCGGAGTAGTAGCCCCAGGCGTCGCAGTGCCAGATCTCCACGGCGGCTCCCTTGACGGGGGTGCAGCCGTCGGTGGCGTCGACGACGGTGAGGCGCAGCGTCAGCGGGACGCCGCTCTTGCCCTCGGTGATGTTCTTCCGCACCAGGGCGTTGTCGAGGTAGTACGGCCCTTCGGTGACGCTCGACATCAGCGTCATGCAGGTGCCGGCGCTCTCCGAGGCGGTCGTGGTGGCTGTCGCCGCGGCGTCGGTCGCCGTCTCGGCCGTGTCGGCGAAGGCCGCCTGACAGCCCGCGACGGCCAGTCCGCCCGCGGCGACCGTGCCACCGGTCACCACGATCGCGCGGCGCCGGGTGATCGACTTGTCCGTGTGGTTTCCCGTCATGGCCAGGAAGTTAGGGACGCGGCCCGTCAACAGCTTGGGGTGGCACTGTGCGGGGGCTGTGAGTCCCGAGGAAGCTGAAGCCGGCGACGCTCGACGTGACCTACGGCGTTGGGGCGTCGGCGCTACACCGCCATCAGCGACGGGTCCTTCTTCCACTTGAGGATCTTGTCGAAGCTCACCACGGCCCCGCCCCGCCCCGGCTTGTTGCCGAACTGGACGTGGTCGGCGAGTTCCTCGATGAGGCAGAGTCCCCGGCCGTGCTCGGCGTCGGTGGTCGCCGGGCGGGGTGCGCGCAGCGGTGCGGTGAAGCCCGGCCCTGAGTCGGCGACCTCGATGTGGCACTTCTCGCCGTCCAGGTACGCGGTCACGCGGTACGCCGGTGGGGAGCCGTCGGGCGTGGTGTCACCGCCGTGTTCGACGGCGTTGGCGCAGGCCTCGCTGAGGGCGACGGAGAGGTCGTACGACACGTCGGGGTCGACGCCCGCGGTCTCCATGGTGCCGATCAGCAGCCGTCGGGCGAGAGGCACGCTCGCAGCTTCTCGCCGCAAATGGAGTGACCACCAGATGCTCATGCTCCAGCCTCCTGGCTGCGGCTCGACATACCGTTACGTATTGCCACGAGTGCCCATCGGTAAGCACACCATTGACGTGATGCCGCCCATATGGTCGATGCGTCTACGCGGGAATCGGTGTATGTGGGGGCGGCCCACACCAGAGGGTGACCTTCCGGTCGTACGACCCCAATGACCCGTACTGCCCCTATGCCCCGTACGTCCCCCTACCGCTCGTATGTCATCTTGCGGACCTGCCGTATGGCGGTCATAAGGCCAGTGCGATGATGACCCCGCCATGACTGCCCCCCACCCGCGCACGGTGCGCTCCGGGAGTGATCTCCGGATACTGCGGGCCGCGGTGTTCGCCGCGGTCTGCGTCGTGCTGGCCGGGGTCGGGCATGTGCTGGGTTCCTGCGCCACGGTCCCGCTGTGGACGCTGGGCGCGGGGTTCCTGGGAGTCCTCCTGGTCACGGTGCCGTTCACCGGGCGTGAACGCTCGCTGCCCGGGATAGCCGCGCTGCTCGCGGCCGGCCAGACCGTCCTGCACACGCTGTTCGGGCTGGGGCAGCACGGGGCGGGTGCCGGGGCGGCCACCGGGTCCTCCGCGACGTCCGCCTCTCTGTCGGACGCCGCACTGGTGGAGCAGGCCGCGCGGCTGGTCTGCGGGACCGCCGCTGCGGCGATCAGCCCCGCCCAGGCCCAGCGGCTCCTCACCGAGGCGCGGTTGAACCCGGCCGCCGGGGCACACGCGTCACACCCGTCGGCGGACGCCATGTCTGCCGCCACCAACTCCTCGGCATCGCTGCTGCCGTCCCTGCCCATGGTGCTCGCCCACGTTCTCGCGGCGGTCGTCGCGGGGTGGCTGCTGCGGCGCGGGGACCTGGCCCTGCTGCGGATCGCCGAGATGTCCGCGGTGTCGGCGCATGTGGTCGCCGAGGGGGCGCTCGTACGTTCCCTGCGCGGGGCGCTCGCGCTGGTGCGCACCCTGCGAGCCGGACTCCCGGGCGCGCCCGAGGCGGGGCCGCGGCTGCCGCGCGCCGAGACGCTCGGGCGGTCCGCACCCCGCACCGTCGCCCTCCAGCACACGGTGATCAGGCGCGGCCCGCCGGTCGCCGCGCTGATCCTCGCCGCCTGACACGACGCGACCGCCACTCCACCGAGGTGGGGACGAGGGCCGCCGTCGTGCGGCACGCGCGCGTGCCCGCGTGCACCGATCGAGGAAGAGGGGCTTCCGCCTCCGGACTCCTGGCCCTCGGAGTTCTGAACTCCGGACCTCTGGACTGCTCCGGACTTCCGGACTCCCGGACTTCCGGAGGGACACCTCTTTTCCGTCTGATCGGGCACCCCCGCGCACGCGTACTCCTCTTCACCACCGGAATCCCGATCTCACTCACAGTGGAGTGCTCAGCATGAAGGTCTCTCGTATCGCCGCCGTCGGCGCTCTCGCCGGCACGGGCGTGCTCGCCCTGTCCGTCCCCGCCTTCGCCCACGTCAGCGTGCAGCCGGAGGGCACCGCCGCCAAGGGCGGTTACGCGGTCGTCGACTTCAAGGTGCCGAACGAGCGTGACGACGCGTCGACCACCAAGCTCGAGGTCACCTTCCCGACCGACCACCCGCTGGCCTCCGTGATGCCGGAGGCCATTCCCGGCTGGAAGGCCGAGGTCACCAAGTCCAAGCTGGACAAGCCGCTGGAGATGCACGGCAAGAAGATCACGGAGGCGGTCAGCAAGGTCACCTGGACCGCCGACGGCGAGGGCGTCAAGCCCGGCTTCTTCCAGAAGTTCCCCGTCTCCGTCGGCACCCTGCCCGAGGACGCCGACGAGCTCGTCTTCAAGGCCATCCAGACGTACTCCAACAAGGAGGTCGTGCGCTGGATCGAGGTGCCGCAGGAGGGCCAGGAGGAGCCCGAGAACCCGGCGCCGGTACTCGAACTGTCCGCCGCCGAGGAGGGCCACCACAGCTCGTCGTCCTCCGACAAGGCTTCGGACTCCGACGATGCCGAGGCCGCCTCCGCGAAGACGGACGCCGCCGAGCCCGCCGACAGCAGCGACACCACGGCCCGCGTCCTTGGCGTGGTCGGCATCGTCGTCGGCGCGCTGGGCGTGGCGTACGGCGTGATCGCCGGCCGTCGGCGCACCGACGCCTGACGGCACCTTCGGTTCACGGCGCGCGCCGGGGCACGCCCCCGGTGCGCGCCGGAGCTCACACAATTGGGACATTTTTCTATGCGTACGAAGACCCGTAAGAAGACCTTTGCCGCGGCCGCCCTGCTCGCCGCCGCCACCCTCTCCCTCTCCGCCTGCGGCAACGGTGACGACAGCGCCGAGCCCGTCACCGTGGTCTCCGAGGAGGCCGGCTCGGACAAGGCCGCCATCGTCCTCGACAAGCCGTTCGAGAAGCCGGACCTGGTCCTCACGGACACGAACGGCAAGAAGTACGACCTCCGCAAGGAGACCAAGGGCAAGCCGACGCTGATCTACTTCGGCTACACCAATTGCCCCGACGTCTGCCCGCTGACGATGAACAACGTCGCCGTCGCCAAGAAGCAGCTGCCGAAGGCCGAACAGGACGAGCTGCGCGTGGTGTTCGTCACGACCGACCCGGAGCGCGACACGGCGCCCGCGCTCGGCAAGTGGCTCAAGGGCATCGACCCGCAGGTCGTGGGCCTGACCGGCAAGTTCGACACCATCCAGGCCGGCGCCCGCACCCTCGGCATCTCCATCGAGCCGCCGCACAAGGACAAGAACGGCAAGGTCGTCTCCACCCACGGCACGCAGGTCGTCGCGTTCTCGCCGAAGACCGACGCCGGGTACGTCCTCTACACCGAGGACGCCACGGTCGACGACTACACCAAGGACCTCCCCAAGCTGATCAAGGGGGCGAAGCCGTGAGGCGGTTCCTCCCGGTGACCGCGGTGCTGACCGGAGCCCTCGTCCTGGCGGGCTGCGGCTCCGGCGATTCCCAGGACGACTCCAAGGCCGAACTGTCCGTCGGCGGCGCCTACATGCCGCAGCCCGTCTCCGACTCCATGGCGGCCGGTTTCCTCACCGTCACCAACAAGGGCGGTACGAAGGACGAGTTGACCTCCGTCACCAGCGACGTCGGCGACGTGACCGCCCACGAGACGATCGGATCGTCGATGCAGGAGGCCAAGGACGTCGCCGTCCCCGCGCACGGTCAGCTCGTCTTCAAGAGCGGTGGCAGCCATCTGATGTTCGAGAAGCTGAAGCGGAAGCCGAAGCAGGGCGAGAAGGTGACCGTGAAGCTCCACTTCGCCGAGTCCGGCACGGTCACCGTCGAGATGCCGGTGAAGTCCGCCACGTACAGCCCGAAGACCGGACACTGAGGGAGAGATCGCCTTGACCCAGACCATCGCCCCCCGCGTCCGGACCCTGGTGCTGCTGCTCCTGGCCGCCACCGGTCTGCTCCTCGCCGGTGCCGGTCCGGTCTCCGCGCACGCCGCGCTGACCGGCAGCGACCCCCAGCAGGGGGCGGTGGTGGACAAGGCCCCGACGCAGGTCTCGCTGACGTTCTCCGAGGGGGTCGCCCTCTCGGACGACTCCCTGCGCGTGCTCGATCCCAAGGGTAAGCGCATCGACCGCGGCGACCCGGCCAACGTCAGCGGCACGACGTACGCCGTGAAACTCCACAGCGGCCTGCCCGACGGCACGTACACCGTCACCTACCAGGTGGTGTCCGAGGACAGCCATCCCGTCGCCGGCGCCTACACCTTCTCCATCGGCGCGCCCTCCCAGACGAGCGTCTCGGTCTCGGGCCAGGAGGCGGGGGGCGGTGTCGTCGGCTGGCTCTACGGGTTCGGCCGGTACGTGTCGTACGCCGGGTTCATCGTTCTGGTCGGCGGCGCCGCCTTTGTGCTCGCCTGCTGGCAGCGCGGGTCGGGCGTGCGGGCGCTGCAGCGGCTCGTCGTCACCGGATGGCTGGCCCTGACCGCCGCCACACTCGGACTGCTGCTCCTGCGCGGCTCGTACACCAGCACCGGGAAGGTCGGCGACGTCTTCGACCTGGACCTGCTCGGGCAGGTGCTACAGACCAAGACGGGTGCGGCACTGGTGTCCCGGCTGCTGCTGCTCGCCGCGGCGGCACTGTTCATCGCCGTGCTGTTCGGGGCGTTCGACAAGCGGGAGGACGAGGAGAAGCGGGACCTGACCTTCGGGCTGGGCATCGGCGGGACCGTCGTGGCGGCCGGGCTCGCGGCGAGCTGGGCGATGTCCGAGCACGCCTCGACCGGGCTCCAGGCCGGGATCGCGATGCCCGTCGACATCCTCCACCTGCTGGCCGTCGCGGGCTGGCTCGGCGGGCTGGCCGCCCTGCTCGTCGCGCTCTACCGGGCGCCCGCGGACACGCCGCTCCCCGGGTCCGCCGTACGACGGTTCTCGCGCGTCGCCTTCGGCAGCGTGCTGGCGCTGGTCGCGACCGGGATCTACCAGTCGTGGCGGCAGCTCGGGTCGTGGTCGGCGTTCACCGGCACGCGGTACGGGCAGTTGCTGCTGGTCAAGATCGGGCTCGTGGTACTGCTGGTGGGGATCGCCTGGATCTCGCGGCGGTGGACCGCCCGGCTGGCGGAGACGGTCGTGGCCAAGCCGCGGAAGGCGACGGAGGACTCCGACGGCGAGAAGGAGCACGCCACGGCCCAGGCCAGTGCGTCCGCCTCCACCTCTGCCGCCGCTTCCGGCAAGAAGGGCGGCGGCTCCGAGCGCGCCGCCCAGCTCGCCCGGCAGCAGGCCGCGATCGACACGGCACGGCAGAAGCAGGAGCGGGACGCCGATCCGAACCGGTTCGGGCTGCGCCGCTCGGTGCTCGCGGAGGCGGGCGTCGCCGTCGTCCTGCTCGCCGTCACCACGATGCTGACGTCGACCGAACCCGGACGTACGGAGGAGGACGCGCGGGCGGTCACAGCGTCCTCGTCCGCCGAGGCGTCGTCGGCCGGCGCGCTGACGCTCGACATGTCCTTCGACACCGGGGGCGAGGACGGCAAGGGTGTCGTACGCATCGACCTCGACCCCGCGCGCGTGGGCGGCAACGAGATGCACGTCTACGTGCAGCGCCCCAACGGCCGGGCCTTCGACATCCCCGAGGTGAAGGTCGCCTTCACCCTCGAGTCCCAGGACATCGGGCCGCTGCCCGTCGTCCCCGACCACATCGCCACCGGACACTGGTCGGCGAGCGGAGTGCAGATCCCCGTGGCGGGCGAGTGGAAGATCACCGCGACCGTGCGGACCTCCGACATCGACCAGACCACTGTCTCCAAGAACGCGCAGATCGGCTGAACCTGACCATGGCTGACCAGTCCATTCCGGAGGCCCGTACGCCCAAGACTCCTGAGCGGGCGCTCAAGGGCGGGAGCCCGCGCAAGAGCGAGACGGCACTTAATGGCGGCGTTTCCGAAAGCGCCCCTATTAAGGGGAGCCTGTCGCGCAAGGAGGGCCTGTCGCGGCGACACCTGCTCGGGACCGCCGGTGCGACCGGGCTGGTGCTCGGTGCGGCCGGTGGGGCGGTGGGCTACGCCGCCCGGCCGGCCGAGGCGACGCCGCTCACCTCGTTGGGCGCCGATCAGGTGATGTTTCACGGGAAACATCAGCCCGGCATCCTCCAGGCACTCCAGGCGCGCGGCCACGTCGTCGCGTTCGACCTGGCGGCGGGCGCGGGCCGCAAGGAGGCGGCGGCGTTGCTGCGCCGCTGGTCGGAGACGGCTCGGCGGCTGATGGCGGGCGAGGCGGCGCAGCAGGACGACACGGATGTCGCCCGGGACGCCGGGCCGTCGTCGCTGACGATCACCTTCGGCTTCGGGCACAGCTTCTTCGCGCGGACCGGCCTGGAGAAGCAGCGTCCGGTCTCCCTGGATCCGCTGCCCGACTTCTCCTCGGACCAGCTCGACAAAGCGCGCAGCAACGGTGACCTGTGGGTGCAGATCGGCGCCAACGACGCCCTGGTCGCCTTCCACGCCCTGCGCGCGATCCAGAAGGACGCGGGCCGGGCCGTCCGGGTCCGCTGGCAGATGAACGGCTTCAACCGGTCGCCGGGTGCCACCGGGCACCCGATGACTGCGCGCAACCTGATGGGCCAGATGGACGGCACGCGCAATCCGAAGCCGACGGAAGCCGACTTCGACGAGCGCATCTTCGTGCCGGAGTCCGGCTCGAAGGACCCGGCCTGGATGGCGGGCGGCTCCTACGCCGTCGTACGCCGCATCCGCATGCTGCTCGACGACTGGGAGCAGCTCTCGGTCAAGGCACAGGAGGACGTCATCGGGCGCCGCAAGTCCGACGGGGCGCCGCTGTCCGGGGGCACCGAGACGACCGAGATGGACCTGGAGAAGACCGACAAGGCAGGGAACCTGGTCGTCCCCATCAACGCCCACGCACGTATCACCCGGCCCGACCAGAACGGCGGGGCGGCGATGCTGCGGCGCCCGTTCTCGTACCACGACGGCATCGACGCGGACGGGGTGCCCGACGCCGGGCTGCTCTTCATCTGCTGGCAGGCCGACCCGCTGCGCGGTTTCGTCACCGTCCAGCGCAAGCTCGACCGGGGCGACGCGCTGTCGAAGTACATCCGGCACGAGGCGAGCGGGCTGTTCGCGGTGCCGGGCGGGGCGGCGGAAGGGGAGTACGTGGGGCAGCGGCTGCTGGAGGGGTGACGGCCGCCCTCCCGGGCCATCGGCGACGTCCGCCCCTTGCGGACCATCGGCCTCGGACCAACCCCTTGTGGCGCCCGGGTGAGATGTGTACGCCGCGTTTCGCAAGGCCCATTAGGGTGAGGTCATGCCAGCGAGCTATGCCTATCTCGGCCCCGAGGGCACCTTCACCGAGGTCGCCCTGCGCACGCTTCCCGAGGCCGCGACCCGGGAGCTGATCCCGTACGTGTCCGTGCAGTCCGCGCTCGACGCGGTGCGCGTCGGCGAGGCCGAGGCCGCGTTCGTGCCGATCGAGAACTCCGTCGAGGGCGGGATCACGACCACGCTCGACGAACTGGTCGCGGGCACGCCGCTGATGATCTACCGCGAGGTGCTGCTGTCGATCACCTTCGCGCTGCTGGTCAGGCCCGGCACGAAGCTGTCGGACATCAAGACGGTCTCCGCGCATCCGGCCGCCCAGCCGCAGGTCCGCAACTGGCTGAAGCGGAACCTCCCGGACGCCCAGTGGGAGTCCGCCGCCTCGAACGCGGACGCCGCGCGTCTGGTCCAGGAGGGCCAGTACGACGCCGCCTTCGCGGGCGAGTTCGCGGCCGCCCGGTACGGCCTGGAGGCCCTGGAAACCGAGATCCACGACGCGGAGAACGCCCAGACGCGGTTCGTGCTGGTGGGCCGGCCCGCCCGGCCCGCGGCGCCGACCGGCGCGGACAAGACGTCCGTCGTGCTGTGGCAGCGCGACGACCATCCCGGTGGGCTGCGCGACCTGCTCGGCGAGTTCGCCACGCGCGGCATCAACCTGATGCTGCTGCAGTCCCGGCCGACCGGCGCGGGCATCGGCAACTACTGCTTCTGCATCGACGCCGAGGGGCACATCTCCGACCGCCGGGTGGCCGAGGCGCTGATGGGGCTCAAGCGGATCTGCCTGGGGGTGCGGTTCCTGGGGTCGTATCCGCGCGCGGACATGAAGCCGGGGGATGTGCAGCCGCCGCGCCTCGGCACGTCGGACGAGGAGTTCGTGTCGGCGGCGGACTGGGTGGCGCGGTGCCAGGACGGGCGGTTCTGAGCGGCCCCTCGGCGGCCGGTGCCGACTGGTGCCGGTGTAGGTTTCCGGCCAGTACTACCAGCGGATTATCGTTATCCACAGAGGTTATCCACAGGTACTCATCTCGACCTGGGGACAAGTCGACAGACAAGCATGAGTCTGTCGACAAATCGCTCTCCAGGCCCTCTAGACGTCCACCGTCACGCAAGTCACCCTTCGTCCACTCTTTTCCTTTGAGCAATCCTTTGGGGCGACCCCTTTCCACTCGAAAGTGCGGATGGTCAGGGTTTGTCCTGGGAATCCTCGACTCGCGCGGCGCCTTACGGAGTGATCAATTCCGAAGTCCACAGTTCATCCACACACCCTGTGGATAACTTCTCGGAGGCTGGGGATCCCTGTGGACAACGGCGACCCAAGTCCCGCTCTCCACAAGGGAATCGAGTCAACCGGCCGCCTCGCGCCTGCCCCGTTCCAGGGAGTGAGACGCCTTTTATTGACACGGTTAGCAATTCCCCCATAACGGTACGTAAGCCGCAGTCCGGAATAGCGAGTCGTGGGCTGTCACCCCTCCCCGGTAGCCTTGAGCGCGTGATTGACCTTCGCCTGCTCCGTGAGGACCCCGACCGAGTGCGCGCCTCGCAGCGCGCCCGTGGAGAGGACGTCGCGCTCGTCGACGCCCTCCTGTCTGCCGACGAGCGGCGCAGGTCGTCCGGCGTCCGCTTCGACGAGCTCCGTGCCGAGCAGAAGCAGCTCGGCAAGCTCATCCCCAAGGCCTCCGCGGACGAGAAGGCCGAGCTGCTGAAGCAGGCCAGCCAGCTCGCCGCCGACGTCAAGGCGGCCGACGCCGAGCGCGACGCGGCCGACACCGAGACCCAGGAACTGCTCCTCCAGCTCGGCAACCTCGTCCACCCGGACGTCCCGGTCGGCGGCGAAGAGGACTTCGTCACGCTGGAGACGCACGGCGAGATCCGCGACTTCACGGCCGAGGGCTTCGAGCCGAAGGACCACCTGGAGCTCGGTGCGCTCCTCGGCGCGATCGACGTCGAGCGCGGCGCGAAGGTCTCGGGCTCGCGCTTCTACTTCCTCACCGGCGTCGGCGCCCTGCTGGAGCTCGCGCTCGTCAACGCGGCGATCAGCCAGGCCACGGCGGCCGGCTTCACGCCGATGCTGACCCCGGCGCTGGTCCGCCCCCAGTCGATGGCCGGCACCGGCTTCCTCGGGCAGGCGGCCCAGGACGTCTACCACCTGGCCAATGACGACCTCTACCTGGTCGGCACCTCCGAGGTCCCGCTCGCGGCGTACCACATGGACGAGATCCTCGACGCCGACAAGCTCCCCCTGCGCTACGCGGGCTTCTCGCCCTGCTTCCGCCGCGAGGCCGGCTCGCACGGCAAGGACACCCGTGGCATCTTCCGCGTGCACCAGTTCGACAAGGTCGAGATGTTCTCGTACGTCGACCCGGCGGACTCGCAGGCCGAGCACCAGCGCCTGCTGGAGTGGGAGAAGCAGTGGCTGACGTCGCTGGAGCTGCCGTTCCGGGTCATCGACGTCGCCTCCGCCGACCTCGGCTCCTCGGCCGCCCGCAAGTTCGACTGCGAGGCGTGGATCCCGACGCAGGGCAAGTACCGCGAGCTGACGTCGACCTCGGACTGCACCGAGTTCCAGTCCCGTCGCCTGTCGATCCGCATGCGTGACGGCAAGCAGGTCAAGCCGCTGGCCACGCTCAACGGCACGCTGTGCGCCGTCCCGCGCACCATCGTGGCGATCCTGGAGAACCACCAGCAGGCCGACGGTTCCGTCCGGGTCCCCGAGGTGCTGCGCCCGTTCCTCGGTGGCCGGGAGGTCCTGGAGCCGGTCGCCAAGTGAGCGCCGGTTTCCCTTACAAGCTGATCGCGACCGATCTCGACGGAACGCTCCTGCGCTCCGACGAGTCGGTCTCGCAGCGCACGCGTGACGCCCTCGCCGCCGCGACCGCCGAGGGCGCCGCGCACATCGTCGTCACGGGCCGTGCGGTCCCCTGGACCCGCCACATCCTCGACGACCTCGGCTACGAGGGCCTCGCCGTGTGCGGCCAGGGCGCCCAGGTCTACGACGCCGGCGAGCACCGCCTGCTGACGTCGGTGACCCTGGACCGTCAGCTGGCGGGCGTGGCCCTGGCCAAGATCGAGGCGGAGGTCGGCCCGCTGTTCATGGCCGCGAGCCGCGACGGACTCGACGGCGACGTGCTGGTCGGCCCCGGCTACTCGCTCACGGGCAAGCTTCCGTCCACGCCGTTCACCGACGCGTCGGATCTGTGGACCGCCCCGCTGAACAAGATCTACATACAGCACCCGGAACTCTCGGACGACGAGCTGGCCAAGGCCGCCCGCAAGGCCGCGGGCGGCTTCGTCACGGTCGCGATGGCCGGCGAGGGCATCGTGGAACTGCTCCCCCTGGGCCTCTCCAAGGCAACGGGCCTCTCCCTGGCAGCCCGCCGCCTGGGCCTGAAGGCCGCCGACACCATCGCCTTCGGCGACATGCCGAACGACATCCCGATGTTCGCCTGGGCCGCACATGGCGTAGCCATGGCCAACGCCCACGTCGAACTGAGAGCGGTGGCCGACGAGGTGACGTCCTCCAACGAGGAGGACGGGATCGCGGTGGTGTTGGAGGGGTTGCTGGGCTGAGGTGGCCTGGGCTGAGGTTGCCCGGGCTGAGGTTGCCGAGCTCAGGTGGCCGAGGCCGACTGCTGCCTCTCGGCGGCCACCGGCCCGGCGTCGGGGCCTCGACTCCGGGGCTGGTGCCCCGTCGGCTGCACGAATCGACGTCGACTGCTCGGCCGACTTCGGCTGGGGCTCGCCTCGGTTGCCGCCCTGGCCCGGACTCTCCGAGCTGACGGCAACTCCCCGGGGCCGGGACAACGCCCGCTCCGGGCTACTGGGCCAACACCGGCCAGCGCCTGCCCGAGCTGACAGCGCCCCCGTTGCCAGGCCCAACGCCCGCTCCGTATTGCCAGGCCGACGGCCACTCCCGATCGTCGGGCAGACGTCGGCTCGTAGTTGCCCCACGGGCGCTGCCCCCTGGTCGGCGGCCGTGGTCCCTGCGAAGCTGCCGGCCGACGCGCCCGCCCGCCCGAGGCCGACGTACCCCCGCGACGTCCGCCGGTCGTACCGGCCCGCAGCAGCGGGCGCCCGCAATCATCGCCCGGGGCGCCTAACTCGCGGGCACGCGTGGCGCCCGGGGCGGCATGGGTGGATGCGGGTGGGTGGGGGTGGGTGCGGGCGGCCCCCGGTACGCCGGGCCACGCGGCCGACCTCTCAGCTGCAGCGCCGGACCGCATTCTCAAGGCACCCCAGCCCTGCAATGCGGCCAAGCCCCAGTGGCAACGTCTCGCGGAGGATGCACGGATCGAACGTGCGCGGGCCTTTCGGACCCGACCACGGTTTAGCAAACCGGTGCCTTACCACTCGGCCAATCCTCCGGGTGGGCGGCCCACGCGAGAGCGACATCGCGTGCTCGAAGCGGCCGCCCCGGGCAGCTCCCCATGCGGTACGGACTCGACGGAGGGGTAGCGATTACTCCGGAGCCCACCGCGGACTGCCCTGAAGGGAGCTGGACGTACTGTCGTGCATCGACATCGCCCTGCTCCTCTCCCAGCAAGTGGCGCCGAACTCACCGTCCGGCGATGTGGACACAACCACTGTGCCTGTACGGAGAGTTGGGCGCCACCGAATAACAAGGCCAGGAAGGAAGCCGGAAGGACGCCGTATGTCCCCTACCGGCGGCGCCACTTACGACGGCGCCCCTTGCTGAAGAACCATCCGGCAGGCGGCTCGTCGGAGCGCCACGGCTGCGGCTCGGGCTTCTCACGGCGCCAGCGCGCGGCCAGCATGCGAGCCCGGGCGGACGGCTCGGCGGTGTCGGCCGCGCGTATGAAGTCGTCGTCCAGGACCAGGCTGTCCCATGTGTCGTCCCCGGACCGTTCGCGATCCTCGTGCTGCGACATGCCGCCTGCCATCCCTGTCCTCCAGTTCGTGCAGTGCACCCCGGTGCATCCCCTTTGCCCAGTGTGCCCGGGCGGAGGTGAAGCCCCCGTCAAGAACGGGCCCCCTCAGGGGCCCGCCTCTTTACACGTCCCTGGCATCTACACGTCACAGCTACCGGCAGGCACCGGCGCCCGTCACTCCTCACCGGCAAGCGTCAGCGACCGCAACTTCTGTCCCGCGTACCAGGTCGCGAGGACGGTCACCACCGCCAGCAGCACCGTCGCGGTGGACAGGGCGACATCCGAGGTCACCATGTCCCCGCCGGCGACCTTCTGCGCCACCGCCAACGCCCACTGCTGGACGCTCAACGTGCGCGCACCCGGCACCAGGGAGCCGAACAGAGCCTCCCAGACGAGCGCGTAGACGAGCCCGAAGACCACCGCGTGCCGGGACACCGTGCCGAGCAGCAGGAAGAGCGCGGCGTAGGCGATGGACGCGACCAGCGCGGCCACCGTGTAGGCGACGGCGATCTGCTGGCCGTTGCCGTTGAGGATGAAGCCCGCGACGAACGTGGGCAGCGCCGAGAACACCATCGTCACGGCGATCGCGACGATCAGCTTGGTGAAGATGATCGTCGGCCGCTTCACCGGCTTGGACAGCAGGTACACCACCGAGCCGTCGTCGATCTCCGGGCCGATCGCGCCGGTTCCGGCGATGACGCCGATGATCGGCACCATGGTGGCGAGCGCCAGCCCGCCGAGCAGGTCCGACGCGGTCTGGTCGTCGGCTCCTGCGAGGGCGCGCACCACCACCGAGATGCCGATGAGCAGCAGCGGCAACGCGCCGAGAATGAGGGCCCGGCGACGGCCGAGCAGGGCCCGGTAGGTAAGTCGGGCGACTGTGGGGTCGTACATCTTTTCGGCCTCCTACGCCGCGACCAGATACGAGAACACGGACTCGAGGGACTCGTCGGACGGCGAGACCGTGAGCAGGCGGATGCCGTGCTCGCGTGCCACCCTCGGCAGCAGGGCGG